>JBOFKH010000292.1:0-1212 GCA_051657225.1 Alphaproteobacteria bacterium | reverse complement strand
AGGCCCGCTATGCTCACCGAGTCTATGAGCCAGACGGCAGGGTAAACGCTGCCTATAAGACGCTGACAGACCAGCAGGAAGAGGAACGGAAGAAGCGGGAAGCCCTGCAAGAGGCCAGAGCCAAGCAAGAGGCACGGATTGCCAGAGAGCAGGAAGAGGCCAAGGCTGAAATGATAGAGACCATAGGAACGCTGACGAGTACGGATTCTATAAATAATACTCGCCTAGCCTATGGCTATCGAACGGATAGCATCGCTGATGAACTTAATCCCTTTGGTTGGTACTTCGAGGATGCCATGCTTGCAGGCTGTGAAGATTGCCCGTCAGTGATTGTATGGCGAGCCTATGAAAGGGAAATAGATAAGTTGAGAGGTATTCAGGATGACATGGTTAATGGCACTGGTGATACTGCCAGCCTATTAACAAGAGCAAGAGCGAGCGACCTATTAAAGACTGATTACCTTGAAACGCTGGTAAATAAATACAGATACCGGATTAGTTAAAGGTAGGAGGGGCCTACTCTTTCAGGTAGGCTTTTAATTTCAATTTCGCGCAATTTTGGGGCTACTTGAAACAATGTTTTCAGGTAGCCTTTTTATTTGGATTTTTGCCAGAAAAAGCGAGCATGGCAAATAAAGGTAAAGTTAAAAAAGGGGGTTCCCTTATTTAAGGTAGAAAATTCAGGTAGGCCCCCGATGGCTCTGAGACATACCGTGTGTAGGGGCCTCTCTCTTGTTTTCGTAAAAAGGGGAAGGGGGTCAAACGGGATCCGGCCATTCGCAAACCATTGATTTCAAAAGCTTATTTTCCGCAGGGCTGGGCTGTCTGCCCACGTACCAGCATCACAGCCGCAGGGCAGGGGGGTAATCTACTCCCTATTCTCTATTGACTGATTAAAGATTATGTGTTTGGGGTTCAACAAAGTATAAATAACACTTGACACGCGACCAGGTAATGGGATACGCGCACACTCCCTTGTGTTCAATACACCCAAAACGAATACAAGGTGTGTTCAAATCGGGTAGCAAAAAGAGGTTGTGTTTAAACACAGCGGTGTGTATTATCTGTCTCACGGTTGAGGGGAGCACAACGCAAACCCCACCTATTAGAGATAACAAACAATGAAAGCATACAACCAAGCATTCCTGTCTATCAGTGCCAAGCTGCTCGCCAAGTTAAACGCCTTCCAATTGGATGCAGCACAGCGCAAGA
>JBOFKH010000291.1:0-7388 GCA_051657225.1 Alphaproteobacteria bacterium | reverse complement strand
CCTAGCAAATTTTGTCCACCAGATCAATCCATTTTTTCTATTATTTTCTGCTAATTAGGCTTGCTTCCTGCCCCTTGAGATGTTGGGTTTTCATCCCAAAGGGCGAGGTTTTACAGACTTTTTTACAAGAAGCGTACTTGAACAGGCTGGCTTTGCCTGTTGTGGAGATTTTTGAATTGCTCACGTAAGGACGAGGTCTCAGGCACAGAAATAGTTAAATATTCTAGGTCTGTTCTTGGGATCGCCACCAACAAGGCCTTCAGGCCTTCATCTCCGATGTTGTTATGCTTTAAAGAAAGACTCAAAAGCCCAATTGGAAGTTTTTCGGCCAACGCTTTCGCCCCATCATCCTCGATGTTGTTATCGTGCAGATAAAACTTTCGAAGTTTAAACTGTTTCGAAAGAGATCTATTATTATTTCTGCGCCATGGTGAAGGTACCATCCCACTCCGCTGGAGGAGGGTTGGCTGCAAAAGCTTCGCACCGTTTGAGATAGAGTTGGATGCTGATGTCTTGGGGGTGAAGCAAGGCTAGGGCTTTAAAAAGGTCTGAGGCTTTTTCCCATTGCCGTGTCAAAAACGTGTTGTAGGCTGTTTCAAAGGCCTTGCAGAACGCGATTTGTTCTTCACTGGGATAGAGATCATCATTGCCTTGCAGTTGCCCCACCAGCTCAAAGATTTTGATGCTTTGGGTTTTGCCTTTTACATCAACCCGATCTAAGGGGCGGCAGAGAAAATGATCCTTAATTTTGGTGTAGACAGCTTCGCTGAGGGTGATGTGGGTTCCGTAATATTTGTTGATCCCCTCAAGGCGTGAGCAGAGGTTGACGCTATCCCCGATGGCGGTATAATTCATGCGTTCGGATGAGCCTACATTTCCAATGATCACCTGGCCAACGTGAAGCCCGATGCGTGTGTTAAAGATGGGATGATGATCCCGCTTCCATAAACGGTTTAGATCCTGCAAACGCCGTTGACAACGGAGCGCTGCGCTGCAGGCGTTATAGACAGGGTTTTTATCTGGAAGGGGCGCTCCCCAAAAGGCCATGATAGAATCACCAATGTATTTATCAATGGTTCCCCCAGCTTGAATAATCAGATTGGTGAGTTCTTCAAAATAGTTGGACAGGTAAATAAAAAGCTTATCCGGTGGGATGCTTTCAGAAATGCTGGTAAAGCTTTCGATATCACTGAAAAAAAGCGTCACTTCTTTAAGGCTTCCACCCACATGGATTTGCTGTTTGCGGTGAAGCAGGTTTTTCACCAAAGACTTGGGGATGTAAAGGGAGAAAGATTGAACCGTATGTTTAAGGGAGCTAATGGCACTAGAAAGATCTGAGATTTCTTTGATTCTAGAAGTGATCATGGTTTTTGTACTAAAATCTAGATTCTGGATTTTTTTAGCTTCGCTCAGCAGTGTGGTGATAGGTTGGGAGATGTTTTTAGCCAGGCGGTAGGCTAGGGTAAAGGCGATGCTTAAAATGAGAAGGGAATAAAGGAACGTTTGGTTGCGGTTTTCCCGGATTTGTCCAACAAAATCGTCCAATGGCGCGATCACGACGGTTTTCCACTCATGCTGAAAGAATTTTTGAAATGCGTCAAAACGGGCGATATAATCTATCCCCCCAAAAGAAAAGCGGATCAGATTTCCCTTTTCGGCTTCATAGATTCTAAGGGCTTCTGCCAAAAGATCTTCGCTCAATTCTTTAAGCTTTTCCTCTTGTTCTCTCATTTGTGGGGTCACATTATCTTCTGTGGGTTTATCTATTTTATCTGGGTTGGAATTGGCAACCGTTCTGTCTTTTTGGTCGATCACATAAGCGAATGAATTTTTGCTGATTTTCCTGCTCGCTAGAAAATGAGAAAAGCTTTTGAGGGTGATATCCGCTGAAAAAACCCCTCGAAAGGTTCCTTTGGCATCATAGATAGCTTTAGAAGCCGTAATCCCTTTTTCTCCCCGAAGCGTTGACGCAAACGTATAAACGTTGCTCCACTGAATATGCTTGCCGTTTGCGGCGCCGATGTACCAATCTCGCTTGCGATGGTCATAGCCTGTTTTTTCACCCGTGCGCGGTTTTGTAAACTGTTTTTCATCAATTAAATAGACCCACTGCTCATTAGATTCTTGAACCAACGCGTCGCCTGAGTGCTCTTCAGGATTTTTAGAATTTTGGATAATTTTTAAAACGCTGGTCGTGTTTTCTGGGATCTTAGATCCTAAAGAGAGAAGATAGTTCAGCAAAACTTTGGGGGAGCTGAGCTCTAAAAAATAGCCCTCAGGGGTTGCGAAATAGAGTGTCGTTAAATATGGATGCGCGCCAAGGGTTTTGCTCATGGAATTAGCCAGGTTCAGGAATTCAGGATCTTGGAGCGGGGTGTTTAAATCAAGGGTGCTGAGCAAAGGCGTATACAATTGAACCATATTTTCCGTCTCTTCCAAAGCTTGGACGACTTGATCTTCCAAAAAATGGGAAAAATGGGTGAGGTATTCGCCAGACTGTTTGATGATGACTTTTGTGTTGTTATAGTACGTGTACCCAATGATAGAAAAAATTGATAAAATCAGGATTGTGAGGGATTGAAACAGGATATCAACCTGAAGTTTTCGCTTTTTTTGAAAAAGAAGCTGGCACCTATCTAAAAAATTGAGGAGGGATTGGTTCATGTCGCAACTCTTTTTTTATCTGGGTTTGAAAGCGACTCTTTGGAGAAAAAAAGATTAGGGATGTTGTAGGCATAAACCAAAAGGCGCGTCACGAAGATGAAAAGCAGCGTAATGATAACAGAAAGTTTGATTTTTAGAGGGTCAACATCATAAACCGTATAGGTGAGATAGAGGGAGAGCCCAGCTCCCCACACAATGGGAATTTCGCCATAAAGGTTGCCGTGGAGGGCTTCTACCCTTGCTTTTTTCAAGATGATATCCCGCAAGATGCCTCCTCCAGCCCCTGTGAGAAAAGCGAAAAAGGGCCCCCACAACCAAAGAGGCTCAGCTTTAAGGATTAGGCACACCAAAATGCCACTGATGGTGAAAATCGAAAGCCCAATGGCGTCGGTAACCATGAGCAGCTTATCAAAAAATGTGTGGGAAATTTTCTTACTGCCCCCATATTTCTTAAAATAATTGCTCTCTAGGAATTTTTCGCTCATCTTTACAAGGGAAAACCCAACTAAAACGATCGTTATGAGGGTTAGCATATATCGTTTCGTAGACAAGAAAGAGACTGGAAGCCGACCTGAAAGGATATCTCGCAAAATGCCTCCTCCAAAGGAGGGAAGCAGGGCCAGAATAAAAGCTCCCAAAAGGGTGGTGTGATAGCGATAAGCTAGGGTGAGACCGGAAAGAGCGAAAGCAATGATGCCAATTTGTTGCATCACGGAAAACCAGATTGAATCTGTTGTTTCCAGAAGCAAAACGGGATAGAGATATCCGGAAACTACCTGGATAAACTCAGGACTTTCTTTCAGCTGTTGAATAGCTGTGTTGATAAGCTCTGCCTCTTGCTTTGTGAAAGATTTTTTACTGAGCAGCATGTGGATGGGGGCTTTAGAATCTAAGCGCTCTTCAATAATTTGGTTCCCTGATTTTTCTCTCCATAAAATGGTTGCACCGACGATTCGATCTGCCAAAAAGCCATCTATCTCACCTGCGAGTAAAAACCTGAGATTCTGATTGTCTGTTTCTGATTTAACAAGGAGCAGCGCATTGGAGGGGTCATTGATAAACCGATTCAGTGCTTCATTTGCATAGCGATACCCCTCAACCACGCCTAATTTGAGGCGCTCTTTTTTAATTTTTTTTAAAAAAGACGGAATATCAAAGGGTGTATTTTTAAAATTTAGACTATCTCGCAGTCTAAAAAGAGAATTTTCTTCAAAGCGATAAGGAATTGAAATATATGAAAAATTTGATCGTTCTTCAGAATAAAATGCACCTGTTGCATAGTCGATCTCGCCTGTTTTCAAGGATTCAAGGTGTTGTTTCCAGGGAACGGGATTGATATGAAATTTGTATCCAAGCTTTTTAAAGAGGATTTTTTGGATCTCTATATCAAAGCCTGTTAGGGTATTTTGATCACCAGGAACGCTCAAATATTGATAAGGATCCAAGTTATACCATCCCCCTTGGAGGAGATCATTTGTGGTGGCAACAGCCCAAGGATAGGTGCAGCTCATCCAAAGCAGCAGCATCAAACAAAATGTTTTTTTAAGCACAGTTTTTTCCTTCTGGAAAAATGCCTCTAATTATTTTTTTATTTATTATCAATGCCTTGAGATTAAAATAAGATTAATCTTAAGTCTTAGAAATACAGCGTGATTAGCTTTGAGATTTTGTATGTGGCAATTCTTGAAAGTAAATGTTCAGCTTTTCTAGAATCAATGTAACGGTTTCATCATGGCTATTCTGCCGGCTTTCTACCAGGAGATCAGCCTCGCTATAAATCGAAGCACGTTCTTTTTCAAGGGCTTTGAGGGTGTCTAAAACGTCACCTGTTAAAAGCTGAGGGCGGGTTTGGCGCCGGCTGACTCGCTCGTGGATAATATCTAGATCAGCTTTCAGCCAAATGGTGAGGGTTTGGGATTTTAAAAGTTTACGGGTTTCTTCTGGAAGAAAAGCAGCATCTCCCGTAGAAAGCACATGGATAGGGTTTGAGAGAAGTCGTTTGATGACACGCTTTTCAGCATCTTCAAAGGCTTGCTTCCCCCAGCGTTCATAAATTTCTTTCACAGAACAGCGGGCGGCTTTTTCAAGTTCCTGGTCTGAATCAAAAAAAGGAAGGCCTAAAATTTTGGCAAGCCGCCACCCGATGCTGCTTTTTCCAACACCCATTAAGCCTACCAATGTGATCGTTTTGTTGACCTTCATAAAAAAAACTGTTTGAATTTACAAAAAAAATAAAAAAATTTTTAGAAAACAGCTTGAGGTTTTCCCCTGATTCACTACAATAACCTTCAGCAAAAAAAATGCAAGTAAAAGGGGTTATGTTGGTGTTAAAAATGGTATGGATTTTGTTGGTTCTTATTTTATTGGGGGGAGGGGGAGCCCTTGTTTATTGGGGTATTCCGGCACCAACCCAATTAATTGAAAAGAAAATTTCCCATGAAAAACTCCCTTCTTGATTCTAGCATTCCAGAAATTTATCCAGATCTAAAAGGTATTTTTTTGGAATCTCTCTTAGGCGAGCGGGGGCTTTCTATGGCAACCTGTGGTGCTTATCAAAAAGATTTAGAAGAATGGGGCAACTTTTTAAAAATAAAGCCTCTTTCAAAAGCTGACCGCCAAGATGTTCAAAACTACTTAGCGATGCTTTCTGAAAAAAATCGGCATCCTAAAACTTTGGCGCGCCACCTTTCAACGTTGCGGCAGTTTTATAAATTTTTGAAGGCTGAGGGATATATTCAGGAAGACCCAACCCAATTGGTGTTGTCTCCCAAAATTCCCGTTTCTTTGCCTTCGATTTTGAGTGAAGAAGACATGCAGCGGTTGCTTGAGCATGCCCAGGCAGATGTAACGCCTGATGGGATCCGTCTATGGGCGTTTCTTGAATTGCTGTATGCAACTGGGTTGCGGGTTTCTGAGCTTGTTACCCTTCCTCTGGCAGCATTTGTTTCCCAGGAAAATCCAGGAGATTCTCTTTCAGGGCGTGTGCTCTATGTAAAAGGAAAAGGCGGGCGAGAGCGCTTAATCCCTCTGGTTCCTAAAGCTATTACAGCGGTGAAAGCCTATCTAAAACTGAGGGCGCATTTTGTTCCCCAAGCTTCAGTCAGGCGAGAGCAAAAACACTATTTATTTCCCTCTTGGGGAAAAGAGCACCATTTTACCCGCCAGCGGGTGGGGCAGCTGTTGAAAGAGCTGGCAATGAAAGCGGGTATTTCACCCAAAAAAGTGTCGCCCCACGCGTTGCGTCACGCTTTTGCGACGCACCTTTTGCACAACGGGGCAGATTTGGTAAGTGTTCAGCGGCTTTTGGGACATGCAGACATTTCTACCACGCAGATTTATACCCATGTGCTGAAAGAACATTTGCGGGAGCTAGTTTTGCACTATCATCCCCTGACACGCTTTCCTGAGATGGACAGCTAGCACTTAAAGAAGGAACGTTTTTTGCTCAGGGTTGGGGAATCCTTGTGAGTTGGGTGCCCACTTGAAAATCAACTTGCAACATTTGAATCAAATTTGCTAGAATAGCGCATGGTTAGTGAGGGTGAGGCATTAAGTCATTTTTCATCGGCTTATAGAAAGCAATAATTCTATTGCCTGGTGGAAGCTTTTAAAAAATAGATCAAGCGTGTTTCTCGGTAATAGAGGCGCGCCATCAACTGTTTCGTGGTGAAAATGAGAAAAATCAATGAAAATTCGGGGCATCGTGCTCACCGAACAACTTCTGGTTCCCGAGAACAATCTTTTGATAGCTCTGGACCGGAAGGGAAAGTCCGTGGAACGGCTAAGCAGCTTTTTGAGAAATACGCAGCTTTAGGGCGTGATTCTATGTCCACTGGGGATCGCATCGTTGCAGAGAGCTTCTTTCAATATGCTGAGCATTACAGAAGAATTTTGTCTGAAAAAGAAGCGAATGAAGCTTCTTCTCCCCATAAGAAAAGAAATTTTTTGCCCCAACACCGCCGATCTAGAGAAGAAGATACAAATCCTCCAGAAGAGCCCAAAGTTGCAGATTCAGCAGACAAAGTTGTCCCTAAAAACCTGGAGCAGGAAAGCTAGGAAAAAGCTCCAGCTAAAGCCCAGAAGCTGCTTTGCAATTGACAACCATGTCGGGTGCGCAGCTTTGGAGGCAAAGATTGGCGAGCTTAAGATTTTCTTTGCAAGCATTTTGGTTACAACGGATATGGCAAAACACACCAAGAACTTTTTCGCTTACGTCTATAAGTCTTTTATTGGGAGGTGAGATAACGACTTTGCCTTTTTCAAAAACAAAAGAATAAAGATCCGCTTTTTTGCAGTCTTGGACGCGATCCTCTTTTGAACAAAGCGTTTCGCAAAAATCTTTGAAATTTTGGATACCGCACAGGTCTTTTTGACACACGGTGCTGCAATCTACAGTGTTAAGAATTTTTTTCCCAACACCCCCCTTAAACACGTCACCCAAGCCGTCCCCTCTGGCGGAAGATGCGACTCCCATCAATGCAATAGCTAGTAAAAAATATTTCATACCTGTTCTCCAAATTTACATCTTTCTGTCTATTATTCATTTAATACGAAAACAAAATATTAATAAAAACAATTAGATAGGTGCAAGATGCGTTAATAGCAGGTTTTTTGAAAAAAATTGTAACGGGAGGAAATTTTCCGTATGATATAAGAAATCTCAATTTTACTTAGGAGTTTGGGCGCTCTTGGATATTCTCATTTTCATGATCATTTCTATTTTG
>JBOFKH010000290.1:0-4576 GCA_051657225.1 Alphaproteobacteria bacterium | reverse complement strand
TGATAACGTGTCCATAAGTCTGGTCGCCGGGCTTGGGTCAATTTTTCTGCCTGAACCTGCCGCCAAGCCTTAATATTTCCATGATGCCCAGAAAGGAGAATTTCTGGCACTGCCATTCCCCCCCACTCCCTCGGGCGCGTATAATGCGGGTATTCCAGCAAACCTTGAGAAAAGCTCTCCTCTTCCAGAGAAGCTTCTTTTCCAAGCACACCAGGAACAAGCCGCACGCAAGCCTCAAGAAGGGCCATAGCCGCAAGCTCTCCCCCCGCTAAAACAAAATCACCCAGGCTCACTTCTTCAAAACCTCGCGCATCTAAAATGCGCTGATCCACCCCTTCATACCGACCACACAACAGAACCAAAGGCATACCAGATTTAACCCATTCTGTCACGCTTTTTTGAGAGAGTGTTTTTCCCCTTGGGGAAAGGTAAATCATTGTGGGAGGCTTTTCTAGTTCAGTCTCTTGAAGTCGCTGCAATCCTGCCTCAATCGCCCGATCCAAAACATCAGGGCGCATCACCATCCCAGGCCCTCCGCCAAAAGCAGGCTCGTCAACCGTTTGATGCTTATCCAAAGCGAAATCCCGAATGTTTAAAACGTCCAAGCTCCAAAGACCTTTCCCAAGGGCTTCTCCTAGGATGGAGGCTCCCAAGGGGCCTGGAAATAGCTCTGGGAAAAGCGTCAAAACGATGCTGTGAAAGCGACGGGCTGTTTCCACTAGCGTTCTTCGTCTTTTTCTGATGCTGCTTCCCAAGAATCAAGCACCATAAATTTTTCAGATAAATTAATTTCTGGAACAAAATCCCGGGTAAAGGGGATTAAAAAAGAGGCTTTTTTATCTCCACCCTGGGGAATAATTTCTAAAACGTCGCTTTCCCCAACATGATGAACCGCATAAACCGCACCCACCACGCGTCCATCAAGCCCCCGAGCTTCAAGCCCCACTAAATCTGTGTGATAAAACGTTTCTTCATCTTCGTCCAGGCTTGGAAGCATCTCTTTTGAAACGTGAAGAAGCTGACCGTGAAGGGCTTCTGCTTGGGTTCTGGATATCACGCCCTCAACCATCGCAATATACGTTCCCTTTTCCTTATCAGGCTTGTGTTTTTTGATTTTTAAGGGGGGTGCCCCTTCCGAGGTCAACAAACTGGAAAAAGAAAACAGCGTTAAGGGATTTTCCGTAAAACTTTTAAGCTTAACAGCCCCCTGAAGGCCATGGGGCGCCACAATTTTTCCGACCACAATTAAGTCCACCTATTCAACTCCCCCCCATTTGTTCCTAGGCGACACATTTTTCTGGATGAGCACGCAAAAAAGCTTTGACGTTTTCCAAATCATCTGGTGTATCAACGCTTAAAGGAAGAGGAACGTCCACCACGACCCCGGCAATAGTCAAACCATTATCCAGAGCCCTCAACTGTTCCAGGCTTTCGCGTTTTTCTGAATCACTTTGGGACATCCCAACGAAAGCCTTGAGAGCTTCCCTACGGTAGGCATAAACGCCGATGTGCTGATACCAAGGCTCAAGAGGTTTTGTATAAGGAATCCGGCTGAACCCAATGGCCTTGCCCCAAACCACACCCTGGTGAGCTGTTGGCTCTATTTCAAACTTTGCTTTGACAACGTGGGACGCTTCTAGATCACTCGCGTCAAGCTTGCGCACAACAGGGGTAGCGATGGAAACGGTGTCATCCGCCTGAAGCGGGCGAAGCAGGGGCGCCAAGAGGGGCGGTTCAAATACAGGCAAATCTCCCTGGACATTTAAAACGTAAGCATAGCGTTGCCCTGGGTCAAACACTTCAACGGCCTGAAACACAATATCTGAACCTGTTGGGACAGGGTCTTTAATCCAAACCGCGTTTCCGCCTGCTTTTTCAATGGCTTCCGCAATTTCTGCATCTGCACAAGCGACAACAACAGGTCCAATATCTGCTCTGGAAGCTCGCTCCCAAACATGGAGAATCATGGGTTTCCCCAGAATATCCGCCAAAGGCTTGCCAGGCAAACGAGAAGAAGCCAAGCGAGCAGGGATCACCACAACACAATCAGATGTATACATCAAAACAGACCGATAATTTTAAATTTATAAAACAAACCTAGCTGCCGCTTTTTAAACAACTTCTTCTTCCTTAGGCGTGCTTGCACGTAAAAGTTTCTGCTTGGCTAGATCTGCTTCCTCTGAAGACTGAGCCACGATTAAAGAAATCGTTGTCAAGACATCTGAATGAAGCGCCAGACGAATCGTGTGATGCCCGATAGCTTTAAGAGGAGCATCCAAAACCACGTGCTCTTTCTTCACCGCAATGTCTTCTTTCTCAAAAGCTTGAGCAATGTCTTTAGCCGTGATGGAGCCATAAAGCTGGCCACTTTCTCCTGCTTGACGCACCATGGTTATCACGTAAGCTTTCAACGCAACGGCAAGCTCTTCAGCATCTTTAAGCTTCTTTAAATTTAACGCCTCCAGTTCTGAGCGTTGTTTTTCAAAAAGTTTAAGATTCTCTTCCGAAGCCCGCAGCACTTTCTTTTGGGGAAGCAAAAAATTTCTGGCATAACCAGAACGCACGCGAACAATCTCGCCTATTTTCCCTAGCTTTTTAACATTCTCACATAATACAACACTGATCATCATCTTTTTTTTCTCCTTTTTCAATCTTATGAAGGATCACCCAAACGGCGGCGAACATGAATCCAAGGCTCAAAAAGCCCCAAACAAACAAGAGCCAATAAAGGCCACACCAGAAACACTAAAAGCCCATACAGAGCAACAATTCCCCATCTCTCTTTTGAAAAGGCCCTGTAAATTCTGTGTACAACAGAAAAGCCTTCCAGCAAAAAAGGAAACAGAGAAATGATGGCCAAATTTTTAGCCATCACACTTAGATCTCCCGAAAAAAAAACAATTCCAACAAGGGAGACAACCAACAGCCAATATTGCCAACTTGCAATTTTCCAATAATTGAAAGAAAGGTTTAACTGCGGATTTTTTTGAAACCACTTAAACAACAACTGGGCCATCATCAAATTACACAGCGTCATCAGCATCCAAGAAAAGCTGATGATCCCTGAAAAATAGTGCTGAACCCAAGGAAAAAGCGTCTGATTTATTGAAACTTCTTCCTTTGGAAAGGCAGCAGCAAGCCTTTGAAAAGGTTCTCCCAAGACTTTTTCTAAATCTGTCTGAGCAATCCAAATCTGAAAAAAAACGGTTAGAAAGCACCCCATCAGAAGAAGATATTGACCAATCAAAGGGGCTAGTGCCTTCTTTGAAGACGCGCGGGCGCCCCCCTTTTTTTGAAACAATTTATGGTGTTTTAGAAAATAAGCAAACAAAACAGGGGGCGTCACATAAAGCAAAACATAGGTAACGAGCTGCCCTTCTGCTGCAAACAAAAAATGTAGCAAACTTGCAACGGCTCCCCCAAGCAAAACCTCTTCGTAAGATGCGAAAAAGCAAAGCAGAAAAAAAGGAAGTTGGGCAAAATAGCCCAAAAAAAGAAAAGGTAGCGCAAAAACCGCCCCTAATGACAACATGAAAAAGCTGAAAACACCGGAAAAAACGGATAACGCAATGGATAAAACATGATCATGACGCATAAGACAACAACCAAACCTACTACTAAAGAAGCATAGGGAACCCTAAAGGTTCCCTGCTCTCGTTGCGTGTTTATTCCCCAACGTAAGGCATTAAAGCCAAAAAGCGTGCGCGCTTGATAGCAATCGCCAATTCCCTCTGCCGCTTTGAGCAAACAGACGTAATGCGGCGAGGAATAATCTTTCCACGCTCTGTGACGAATTTCTGAAGAAGTCTCGAATCTTTATAATCAATTTTAAGGGGATCTCGACCAGAAAAAGGACAAACCTTACGGCGCCTAAAAAAACTTTTTTTAGGTGGAGCTCCAGCGGAGGCTGATTGAGAAAAGGATGTTGTTGGCTGCATGACGCGATCTCCCTACGGTGCGGTTGCTAAAGACTCAGATTCTGGCTCAAAAGGAGGAGGCTCCTCCCGTCCGCCAGAATGTTCTCCACTATGACCAAAAGGACGTTCACGGATCGAACGAGATTGGGCCAAAATTGAAGGCTGAGGATCTAAAGATGTGATCGCGACCGTCAAAAAACGTAAAACATCTTCATTGAGACGTAACTGACGCTCCATCTCCTGAAGGGTAGCAGAAGCAGCCCCTACGTGCATTAACACATAATGGCCTTTCCGGTTTTTACGAATCCGGTAAGCAAGGCTTCTAAGTCCACAATATTCAACCTTGGCGACTTCTCCGCCTTGGGATTGGACTAAGCTGCGATAACCTTCTGCAAGGGTTTTAACTTGGGCAGATGACACATCTTGCCTCACAATAAAAATGATTTCATAATTGGCCAAATTGACTCTCCTTATGGCTTATCTCCGGAAAGGAACACCTGAATCAGATGAAAAATTCCTCCGGAAAACCGGACATACCGGCAAGGAAAACATAACGCCCTATTTCCAAAGGGCAAAACAAACCTAGTCGTTTTTTACCCAAATTGCAAGGGGGATTTCTTAAAAATCACAAAATTCATCTTCTAGAACAGAACGTTTCG
>JBOFKH010000289.1:0-1822 GCA_051657225.1 Alphaproteobacteria bacterium | reverse complement strand
AGGAGCTTTTTTCTATCTAGGATCAGGGATTCCTCCTCTGCTCTGTTCCCAGATATTTTATTTAGTAGGATCATTACAGGAAGATGGTCTGATATCCGTCTTCCTGCAAGTACCTTTTGGTCAATTATTAGACTTGGATCATTAGATATTCCATAATCTAAGACTCTTTTCGTTCTTTTCCGAGCCGAGTTAATGCGGGTGCCCTTTTCAGGTGCATTTTTGGCGGAAATTTTACAGCCTTTGTTGGCCAGCATACGAACCAGTTCCGCTGGTTGCCTGTTCCAGTCTCCGACGGCAATTACCTTACAGTTATTGGTCGGATTTTTCAGAATCGAAGATAGCAGATTAACTGTTTCTTTTCGACGTTTAGATGTGTGGGACAAATACACATTTGCGATTATAATATCGCAAGTTGGTCCCTTTAGGCCCAGGACAACTAGATCCAGTGTTTTCTGTATGATCTTGGGTATGAGATAGGTGCCAAATCTAACACCAATCAGTAAGCCAAGACCACCATTTTCAGCGGGTACCTCGAAGACTTGGTACCTGTTTACAAAAATGCGTTTCTCAAAGGACGCTCTTTTGGTTTCTTGAAGACATATTATGTCTGGTTTGTATTTATTAATGAGCAGATATAGTTCATCAATCTTGTTCATGGCACTATTTATATTAAGTGTCATTAATGTGAGGCCTTTTTCTTGACGAGCCAGCGAGTTCTCAAGTGCCTCATTTCTTAGCAACTTTTGTTGCTTAAGGCTCGCACCAAGTTTTTTGCACAGAGATTGCTTGATTCTTTGTGCCACCAACGGTTGAGCTGATTTCGGTAAACTTAACCGAGTGTACCAGGACACTGGCTTACGAATCCGTTTTAGACTAATATCTGCTGTTGAGATATTGTTTTTTAATACAGAGTAAATTTCCGTGGGAGAAATTATCTTATCTGTGTTCACTATAAAGTGGCTCTTCTGGCCCAAATAGTTTTTTTTCCTGGTTACGAGGTGTTCATCCTCGCTGTTTAGTTTGGGCCCACAGGGTAGCTTGGCCCCATGTGGTGCTTTTTTATGCAAGTTTTTATTGCTTTTAGACCCACCACATGATGTTAGAACCTTTTCCTGATTTAAGGTTTCACGTGTCATGTGGGTGGTATTTAACTCTTCCGATACCCTATACGTAGAGGTAACAGCCGAGTTATTTTTATTAAAAAAATCTTTAACAGGATATTTTTTATTTAGGAAGGAGTCTGCTGGCTCCCTTTTCTGGTGATTACTAATAGTCATCACACTTTGGCGCTTCTATTGGGCCGTTTTGGTATTGATTAAAGAAGAACTGCCTCTCCACTTCGAGCCAGTTCTCTTTTGTTATTAAGTCATAGAGCATTTTTGCTCTAGACTTTGTTCCATTCCCAGCCTTTTTGTTGTCAATTCCTTGACGGGCTAGGGAAATGAGCAAGGGCAGATTGCCTCTCGCTGTTTTTATGTCCCAAGGAGTAATCAGGATATACTCCTCGTGTTCTTTTGTACTGAGGTATTTTTCAACCTCGTCCTCTTTCAAGAAGGCAAGCATCGAGTTTTCAGATTCCTTCACGATGCTCGCGATTCCAGATCCTCCAAAGCCACAGATGTCATGGAGGATATTTTTTAGGTCTACAATCCTTTTTATCGGATTTTTCAACCGTATTTGGCAGATAATGTAGCGCCCTACATTATCTGCCTTGCCAAGGAGAAGATTCCACGACTTATTCGTAGTGTTTACTCTCCCCGTTTTCTTTTTTTGCATCTTGTTTTCACTAGATGCCTTTTGGCCTCCTAGATGTTTGGTTGTA
>JBOFKH010000288.1:0-4517 GCA_051657225.1 Alphaproteobacteria bacterium | reverse complement strand
AAGTAGTTTTAGCAAAACGCAAAACTGCTTTACAGAGCAAGCATTCTTAAAAAGAAAAATTTTTAAGAAGGATAATTAGAATGCTGAAAAAAATTTCTTATGTATGTTTGAGCGTGGCTTTTGTGGGAACAGTTAAAGCCAACACAGATAAAATGGATACTTACAATACAAATCCATTTTCTGGTTTTTATGCTGGCCTCACATTCGGGCAAAGTATCTCAAAAAACGCTTATGAAGCCAGAAACCAGGCAAGTGTTTTGAATAGCCGGGCTGGCATGATGGAAGACTTTGATGGAGGGCTCATTGCCGGCTGGGGAAAAGAATTTGGAACAAGCCGTGTCTATTTAGGGTTAGAAGTCTCTTACTTTCTGATGGGTGGAAAAACTAAAATTGGAGATACTGCAGGCAATGAAACAACAGAAATAAAAAGAAAAGACAACCTCGAACTAGCTTGCCGTTTAGGTTTTGTTTTAAACAGGTTGCTCCCTTATGTAAAAGTAGGTTATGCCAGCACAAAATTTCAACTCGACACACTTGTGCCAAGCGCAGTCAATGTCATAGATAAGCCTGCAACGATTTCGGATCGCATGGATAGCTTTTTGATGGGTACTGGAGTTGATTTTAAACTATCTCAAAAGCTGATGGCGGGGATTGGCTATACCTACACATCACATGGAAAAATGAATAAATGGTTTTCTACAGATGGCACAACGCCACCTGTTTCAACAAATTACCTCGGCATTAAAAACAAAGCACATACGCACAATATGATGCTGCGCTTGGGCTATACGTTTTAGTGCAACTTATATAGACGATGAGAAAACACGCCATGGTGCATTTTTGTACAATGGCGTGTTCTACTTTTCAGATATTGATCAAAAAATTGGAGGCTGATGCCGAGAATGAGCGTGTCTGATTCTATGTCTGTTGACTGGTACAGATTTTTCTCTCATAAATGGAGAAAGAATCGCTTTTAAACCAACTTCTGGATTTAACGGCAAGGGAGCAAGCTGAAGTTTATCTCTGATGTCTAAAATGTTAGAAATCCCATTTTCAGGAGGATCTTTCTCTGATTCTTCTTCAGAGCCAAGGTGAGCTATAGAAATATTTCTGCTGCCCTGGGTGATGAATTTAAGGTGTTCCAATTGGCACGGTTCTAGAGCGCTTTCTTCATTTACAAACGCAAGCACAACAATGGCTCTTTCATCCCAACCTCTTGCTAGTTTTGGCGTATAAGGCCCAGGATTGACCCATCTGACCAGCGTGCAATTACCTGATAAATTGGCTGAAATATAGTTAGCAGAAAAGCCTTTAGAAACCCAATCTTCCGAAAGGACGCTCCCCAAAGTGGTTTCTGGTAATTTGGGGGATAGGATGACTGAATCTGCTACCACACGACGCCGGCCATGATCTGAAGTTCTCTTTTTGGGAACTTTGTAAGGGCGTTGTGTCGCGAAAAAATTAAAAGCCTTATCCGGAGAGGTTTTTTTACTCCTGTCGATGACAGACCACTTCTGCAAAATACTTTTGTCGGAAGTTTCTTCTGGAAAAACCTCAGCCAGCGTTTGGATCGGAGAAATTGGCATTCCTTTTTGAATCCATTGTCTGATGCTTCTTCTCGATTCACTAAACAAGAAGGTTTCTGCTAAAATTTCTTTCTCTGATAAGGAAAGCTTTTTAAGATCTTCCCATTTATTCCCTCTAAAATCTATTTTCCCCATGCCAAGATAGCTTGCAGCACGCCCCAGCTTACATCTTCGTTTACTTGTGCTCTTCTCAAGCCAAGAATCAAAGAAGCTAGAAAAATCATAAGAAGAACTCCTAGGAACTAAAAATGTCTTAAACTCTTGAGCACTAAGCCCCCGAATTAAAAATAGATGTTTTTTTTCAAGCGTATTTAACCCATCCGCTTTTTTACCAAGTTGTTTTTGAAGCTGGTAAGCAATGAAAGCGTTCCTCAGCTCTGGCTTTAAAAATTTTTTGCTACCTCTGCCCTCCCCATTTATAAGACAAGGCCACTCAGACTTGGGAGTTTGGCCGGCATTCTGGAGAATATGGTACAAAATATTAAACTCTTTAGCACGTGGCGATGTAGGAGATAGTTGAAAATTTCTCGTAGAAACTGCAAAATTTTCTCCCAAATCTTTAATAGGCAAAGCACTATTTTGTTGAAAAATTGAAGAAAGTGCGAGGGTTATAAGGGTTGCTCGTAGGATAGATCGACTGGTTATCTGAGGATAAAAAGCGTCTTCTTGATAAACTTTATTGGGTTTCCCAAATGCATTAAAAAATATTAAAAAAAAGCATAGAAAAAGACTGAAAGAAACATAAGCTGAGCGCGCCATACAAAATTGACTTTCCTATAGATGTTAAATTTTTTTTATAAAAACAAACATAATCAACAAAACAATAAACACCTGAAAAATAATTATTTTTTTAATATTGGAGTTATACAACTATTTTTTTTTAAAAATCAATAAAATAATTTTCTATTTTAAAACAATATTTTATTAAATCTTGCGTAAAGCAGAAAAATCTTCCGATTTTTTAGAGATAAAAGTGTTTTAAGCACTTGAAGTCCCAGATTGCACTTTTTGAAAGAACAGCATACAATCGGGTTTATGATTAGAAAATAAGCATTGTTTTGCGCCCTTAGCTCAGCTGGATAGAGCATCGGCCTTCTAAGCCGGTTGTCGCAGGTTCGAATCCTGCAGGGCGCGCCATTCTTTCTAGAGGGAGAAACGGAAGCATGGCCCGAATATTGCTTGATTAACTAAAGAAACGTGATAAGTTTTTGACCGTTCTCGTTGCCGTGAATCAAGGGAAGCATTTATGCCTATAGCGCAGAAAAAAAATCCGCATCATCGCCCCCTTTCGCCTCATCTGCAGGTTTATCGCATGGGGATGCCTGCAACCCTTTCTATTTTGCATCGCTTTACGGGAATGATTTTGTATGGCGGTTGTGTGGTTTGGAGCTTTTTTTTGGGCATGTTGACCATGGATGGCGCATTTTGCGTCCAGACAATGCTGCATAGCATCCTGGGACATTTAGGCTTGTTCATATGGATCGCCGCCCTCTATTACCATTTGCTAAATGGGATTCGGCATCTATTTTGGGATATAGGAAAAGGGTTTGAGCTTTCAACAGCTTACCGAACCGGTTGGTTGGTGGTGGGGCTTGCAGCACTTTTCAGTTTATTAACGTGGGCTTGGTTGCTTTAGAAAGAAGGTAGATTCTGCGATGCAAAATACATTTCCAAAATCTTTCCGCTCGCCTTTGGGTCGTGCCAGGGGTCTTGGCTCTTCAAAATCAGGGGTCAGCCATTGGTGGTTTCAGCGTGTTACGGCGGTTGCCCTTATCCCGCTTACCATCTGGTTTGTGGTATGGATGTTACCTTTGTGGTTCCACACAGGAACAAGCCAACTGGTCCAAGCTTTTCAACGACCTGAAATTGTCTTTCCAACGCTGTTGTGGAATGTCTGTCTTTTCTACCATGGTGCCCTGGGCTTACAGGTGATTGCAGAAGATTACATGCCAAGTGAGCGTGGCAAAATACTAGGTATCCTGGCTATAAAAGGCCTATCAATTTGCTGTGCTGTTGCAGGAAATCTGGCAGTTTTGAAACTATATTTAGGACATTAATATCTGGGGAAAATTACCCAAACCTAACAAAGAAGGAATACCATATGTCTGCAGCTTATCCGTGGACAGATCATACGTATGATGTTGTTATTTTAGGCGCAGGAGGAGCAGGCCTTCGAGCCGCCCTTGGTATGAGTGCTGCTGGCTTTCGAACTGCCTGCGTCACCAAAGTTTTTCCGACCCGAAGCCATACGGTTGCAGCCCAAGGGGGGATTGGCGCTGCCCTGGGCAACATGGGAGATGGTGATAACTGGCGCTATCACATGTATGACACTGTGAAGGGCTCTGATTGGTTGGGTGACCAAGATGCCATTGAATATATGTGTCGCCAAGCCATTCCTTCCGTAATTGAGCTGGAGCATCTGGGGGTTCCTTTCTCAAGAACGGAACAAGGCACCATTTATCAACGCCCTTTCGGTGGCCACACGGTTCGTCAGGGAGAATCTATGGCAAAGCGCGCCTGTGCCGCGGCTGACCGCACAGGACATGCCATTTTGCATACCCTCTATCAACAATGCTTGAAGCACCAAGTTAGCTTTTTTGTGGAATACATCGCCTTGGACTTAATCATGGACCAAGAGGGCGTTTGTCGAGGTCTGGTTGCGTGGAATTTAGATGACGGAACCTTCCACCGCTTTATGGCCCAAACCGTTGTGATTGCAACAGGTGGCTATGGCAGGTCTTTTTTCTCCTGTACCTCTGCCCATACCTGCACCGGAGACGGGAATGCCATGGTGCTTCGCCAAGGGCTTCCGCTCCAAGATATGGAATTTATTCAATTTCACCCCACAGGCATTTACGGCTCAGGCTGCTTAATCACAGAAGGAGCCCGCGGAGAAGGCGGCTACCTCACCAACAGCACAGGGGACCGTTT
>JBOFKH010000287.1:0-1284 GCA_051657225.1 Alphaproteobacteria bacterium | reverse complement strand
GATCGCTGGGAACGCAATTCGTCGAGCAACCCGATCAATGGGTCTTCATTCCGATGGTCGGCAGGTGAAGACTTGGGGTTGTTTTTGAACATTATTGTTGCCTAGCGGAGACTTCCGCATCATATCATCTCTGAATGAGATCGTCCAATATTTCATTTTTGCTTGCCTATCAACGCTTTTACCTTTTTGTGCGCCGCCGTCCTGGAGACCCCAGCCGCCTCCGCGATCACGCGATAACTTTTGCCTTTTTCCCGCAATTTCAGCACCTCTTCATCTGATATTAACCAGTGGCCTCTTTTTATTATTTTTTGCTTTTGCCCAAGTCGCTTCATTGAAGTCCCAACTTTGTCTTTATTCCAATTGAATTCAGGCCAAAGTTCATTCAGCCTGACCGCCATCTTGGGATAAGAAAAACCTTGCGCCCTAAGATCTAAAAGAGTAGCCGAAAATGGCTCTAAATTATACAGAATAGGCTTTTTAGGTTTCAATGCAACTAGTTTTCGCTGACACGCAACGCACGAGGTTATATTTTTATCTAATATTTTTTGTACAGAAAGTATTTTGGTTTTACCACATTTGCATCGACAGATATAGTCAGTCCAATCTGTATTTCTGCAAGTTTCGCACAAACAAATTGGAGGCAAACAAACAACACGAATAACAAAAAAATCGCCAAATTGTGAGCCAATTTCTATTGTTAATGTTTGCATGTATGAAAAAATCATGAATGCAGTTGTGAAACATTGCTAGGACAGGTAAGATAGAAGCATTGGCATGGCAAAAAACGGATGCGAATAAAACCTGTCTTGGATCGGGTTGGCAATTCAGCAAAGAAAGTTGGCGAATTTATCAATACTTTTGCAATAGGGATCGCCGTCTTTGTCGCGTCAGTAACCGGATTGCGAGCTTATTTGGCTAACCAACATATCTACAGTCCAAATCAAGTTATGCGATTAATTGGGGTCAAGGGGGATTCTGTCGATAGGCTTGAAGCAGTTCTTGGCTCACTTATTCGTATTTTAGAGGCAGATCGAGCATTTGTTTTTTTCTATGATAAAAACGAAAAAGGGCAAACCGTATCGGTATTTAAGGAGGAATATCAAGCCCAGGTGGAAGGGCTGAAGGTAATCCCAACGGGTCAATATGCAATGACGGCAGGGGTAGCACATGAGCGATACGAGAACCATCAATCATTGCGATGCACCTTTTACGCAGTAGAGGAAATGCCGCAAGAGGATCGATTTACGAGAGCGCTGAAGATTTCCGCAGCCGTTTACCATGCTT
>JBOFKH010000286.1:0-7636 GCA_051657225.1 Alphaproteobacteria bacterium | reverse complement strand
GCTCTAAAGCTTTTCCAGACAAAACCCCGTGGGTGACATAACCATACACAGCTTCAGCCCCAGCTTCTTGGAGGGCATCGGCTGCATTGCAAAGGGTTCCGGCAGAATCCACAATATCATCCACCAAAATACAAATCTTTCCCCGCACATCGCCGATGATGTTCATCACTTCGCTCACCCCCGGTTTTTCCCTGCGCTTATCGACAATTGCAAGGTCTGCCTCCAAGCGCTTAGCCAGGGCCCGCGCGCGAACCACCCCGCCCACATCTGGTGAGACAATCAAAGGCATCTTGCCTGGGAATTGAGCCAAAATGTCTCGGGTAAACAGCGGCGTTACAAACAGGTTATCAACGGGGATATCAAAAAAGCCTTGAATTTGGCCCGCGTGGAGGTCAAGGGTCAAAACCCGGTGGGCTCCCGCAACATGCAGCAGATTCGCCACAAGCTTGGCGGAAATGGGCGTTCGTGGCCCCGTTTTTCGGTCTTGGCGAGCATAGCCAAAATAGGGAATGCAGGCTGTGATGCGTTTAGCAGAACCGCGCTTGAGGGTGTCTAAAAGAACCAACAGCTCCATCAAATGGTCATTGGCCGGGTGGGAGGTAGATTGAATGACGAAAACATCTTCGCCCCGGATGCTTTCAAAAATCTCAACGAAGACTTCTTGATCTTCAAAGCATTTAACCGTTGCAAGGCTCAATTCAATGCCCAAAAATTCACAGACTTGCTTGGCCAGGATAGGGTGGCTATTTCCTGCGAAAATCTTCAAGTCCGGCCTCTTTCGTCAAAGCACATACACAAAATTACATTTTGGTAAAAGATGCAGCGACCCAACCCTTTTGTCAAGCTGGTGTTGGGGATCTTTTAGTTTTAACCAACATGAATTTGCCAACAATTGACTTTTTATTAATATTTTGCCCGCTAAAATTAATTTATTGATTTTTAAAGGAAAAAAGGAAAATTGGTCATGTTAAAACAAACACCCCAGCCCTTAAAATCCATCAAAACTGTGGCTTGCTTTGTTTCAACCCTGGCGTGGGCAACGGCGGTTTTTGCTGTTGGGGAAAAGGACAACCTTGCCCTAGAAACCACGGGTGAAAAAAGAGCCCAGCGCCCGCTAAGTGAGCTTGAAAAACAAACCTCAGACATTATTGGCGAGATTTTGAAATCTCTTTCCACTCAAGATAAACAAGCTTTGAAAGCCAGCAGCAAAGCGCTTTATGATAAAGTGATCGCTTTTGCAATACGCATTAATCTGAGAAATCGTATACCGGCAGATTCGCCTTTTTTTAAAAATTTAGATCAGTTTAAAAATTGGGTGGTGGTTACGCTGGGGGATGATATAAATAGATTAAATAAGGAAGATAATCATGCCATATTAACAAGACTTCTTGATCTTTTGCCAAGAATGACAGACCTCAAAACCCTCGATTTAAAAAATGGTTCTCGGGGAATTGTATTTGATGAAACAGTTGTCAAAGCCCTGGCAGATAGTCTTCCATCTGGTTTAGAAAATCTTGATTTGAATAATCGACGTATTGCAGATGAAGGGTTAAAGATTTTAGCACCCAAACTTCCTGCTTCTCTCAAAACGCTTAAGTTAGCTGGTAATGATATTGGCCCTGAAGGCCTTCGTGCGCTCATGGCGGCATTCCCAAGTTTGCCAAATCTTGAAAAACTTGATCTGGGCTCAAACAATAATCTTATTAATTTAAAATCCATAAAGCGTGAGATCCCATCTCTTATCGAAGAACTATCAAAAATGCCAAAGTTGGTTGAGCTTGATTTAGATGTTCTCGGAATAGACGATGCGATGGCTCCTAACTTAGTAAATGCCTTGCCAAAAACCTACCTCAAGCATTTGGATTTGCAAATAAATGACTTAACAGACGCTGCAAAACAAGGCTTCCAGAACCTTAAAAATGTTAAAGGTGAGCCTATTGAGGTCAAGCTGTAGGCAAAACGAAACCATAACTTAAAAGGGTGGCGGTTTTTAAAACCGTCTCCCCTTCGTTTTGTTCCCATGGCGTGAAAAATCTTTCTTTTTGCTTTTCCTATAAAAATCTTTTATAAGGTCTTTGTAAGGCAAGTATTGAAATCAATTGTTTTTCATAAAACTTTTAAGGGAAGAAATATATATGGCGGGAAGTGTAAACAAGGTCATGCTCATTGGTAACTTGGGCAGAGACCCTGAGGTGCGGCATTCACAAGATGGAACTAAGATTGTGCAGCTTTCCGTTGCAACTTCAGAGCAGTGGCGAGATAAGGCGAGCGGTGAGCGTAAAGATCGCACAGAGTGGCACCGGGTTGTGATTTTCAATGAGCGTTTGGCGGATGTTGCGGAGAGGTTTTTAAAAAAAGGGTCGCGCCTGTTTATTGAAGGGCAGCTCCAAACCCGTAAGTGGACAGACAGCACCGGCCAAGAAAAATATACAACAGAGGTTGTTTTGTCCCGTTACCGTGGGGAACTCACCATTTTGGATAGCAAAGGCGGTGAGGGAGCAGACGGAGATTTTTCTGGGGATGGGTTTAAACCCGCAGGCGGTGGCGCTTCAGCATTCCAAGAAGACGACATCCCTTTTTAATATGTCCGGAGAAAAAGGGGGCTTGAAAAGTGACGCCCCCTTTTCTTAGAGCTAAGATTTAAGGTAATCAAAAATAACACGCCCTTCTGGAAGCGTTAGGTCTGCGAGGAAGTGAGATCCTCCTATAATTTTTCGCACAGGCAAATCTGCAACGGGTGCGTTGACGTGGGGAATTAAGTGAAGCCGCGCAGGTCCGCCCCAGGCGCCTTTTACCTTAATGTTGGTTAGGTTGTAAGCAACCAATTGAGCGATGTCGACGCTTCCTGTAACGGAGGGGATGATCTTCAGGTTCACTTGAGTTTTCGACAACCGTTTGGTGATTTCATCTGTATCCGTGTCTGTTCCCAGAAGATTTTGGTATTTATACCCCATGGTGCCCATGGCCACCAGCTGGCCTGCGTATTCAAGGGTTCCTGTTAGGGTGTCATGAACAACGCTTAATTTAGGCTCCCCGTTTTTTTTGGGAAAACCCCAAATTTCTCGCCCCGCCACCACAGGTGGGTGACAGTCTAGGTACATCTGGGAAGTGAAGTTGACGTTCTCTCCCTTAAATTTGCAAGGAATCACAACGCCTGTTTCGGTGTAGTCCCCGAACCCAGAGCTGTCTGGCATGCGGATAAATTCATAAAGCACAGCGTTGGAGCCATCGGGTTCTAGGGGCTCAGGAATCGCTTCTCGAATGGCATCAGGGTCTGACGTGTACTTGATGATAAAATATTCCCGATTAACAAAGTGGTAGGGGCCTTTGGGATAGCTGGGGCTTGCCGCCGGAATGGAGGGAAGCTTTTTGACGTCCTCGATGCGCATGGAAAATCCTTTCTCAACATAGATTCCTTTAAAAGAATCCTTGCAAGAAATTTACCAAAATAAAAAATAGTGTATTTTTATTTTAACTTTATTTACTTTATTGTTTTTTTATTTAATTATTTGCGCGTTGGTTTTTATTCTATTTTTTGTTTCAAATAAAATTATTTCAATTTAATCGCAACTACACTGTTGTGGGCGGAGATGTCATCTTTTATTGGAAAGGGGTATGTATTAGATGTTTGGAAAATCGTTTATTTTTTGTGCAAGCTTCTGCTTAGTTTTTATTTTTGGGGGACCTGGTTGCGCTATTGAACTTTCTTGGCCACCCGAGGCTTCTTTTTATGTTTCATCGAATGCTTTGAAAAGATTTAGATCTGATGAGAACAAAACGAGCATCCGAAGCGTAAAGCTTTCTGAGGATCCAAAGCTAGAAGCTTTTATTTGCTCTCAAACAACGCTTAAAGGGCGAACAAAATTTTTTGACGAATTAATGATTTTTGGATTGGCTTTTGCTTATTCAGCGAATGGGTTTGGGGAGCCGTTGACTATTTTAGCCAAAAAATATATCGAAGAAGGATCTTTTCTCGGTGTTTTTTTGGGCACAGTGCGTTATTTATCTGAAACAGGCAGCTCACCTAACGAATTGTTAGCTGGGGATAAAGAAAGCTTTATTACAAAAATGGGGGGATGTGATATCGATGCTAAAGATTTGTGGCTTTATTATGAAGAGCATCAAAGCCAATCTATGTTAAAAAACTTGCAGTATATGTCGTGTATTCGATTGGGAAAGAGCAAGTTTGTTGTTAGCGCTTGCAAAGCCTTAGGACCAATGAATTTTATTAACTTTGCAAAATCTGAAGATCAGGGAGATGCCAATGTTTATCTTGAGTGGTTATTTATTCAAGACGTTCAAGCTCCCCTTTGTGTGGTGCGCGCGCTAAAAAATCTTAATCCGGGGGATGAGCTTCTTCGTCGGACAAAAAGGCTTCCTTTCTTTAAAGATATATCTTCCCGTGCGAAAGAATTAGGAAAATCTATTGGTGAGGTGGCAGAGGACAATAGGCCTAGCACTAAAAGTCTAGAGGATACTTGTGAATACATTAACCAAGTCGCCAAAGATCTTGAAATCAATCAACAAATTCAGATTCTTCCCACGGAACAAGACCGTGAGGTGATCAATGTATTGACGCTTATTTAAAAAGAAGACCTGATTTTCGCTACCTCCCCAGAGGTTTGTAAAATAGCGCTGGTGCTGGGCGTGAAAAAAATTTAGAATGGAGCTTATTTAGCGTTAAAAAGGGTTATGACATGACTTCTACGCCCCATGGTGTTGTGCCGTCTGGGTCGCTTTCCAAGCCGTCTTGGATTCGGGTAAAAGCGCCTGTTTCTAAGGCCTATCAGGAAACCCGGAAGATCATCCGTAGCCTTCAGCTGAAGACAGTCTGTGAAGAGGCCGCCTGCCCCAATATTGGAGAATGCTGGTCAAAAAAACACGCGACGATCATGATTTTGGGGGAGGTGTGCACCCGTGCCTGTGCGTTTTGTAACGTAAAAACAGGACGCCCAGATCAGCTGGACCCCCATGAGCCTGAGCGGGTCGCGAAGGCTCTGGGGCAGCTGGGGTTGTCCCATGTGGTCATCACTTCTGTGGATAGGGATGACCTACCAGATGGGGGAGCTGCCCATTTTGCTGCTGTGATTCAGGCGATTCGGCATGCTGCGCCAGCAACCACCATTGAGGTGCTCACCCCTGATTTTTTAAGAAAAGAAGGCGCCATTGAAACCGTCGTGGAGGCGCGTCCAGATGTCTACA
Source organism: Alphaproteobacteria bacterium (assembly GCA_051657225.1). Classification (GTDB taxonomy): domain Bacteria; phylum Pseudomonadota; class Alphaproteobacteria; order Holosporales; family JBOFFI01; genus JBOFFI01. The sequence continues at coordinate 2,434 of JBOFKH010000286.1, read as the reverse complement.
ACCACAACCTTGAGACCATCCCGAGGCTTTACGCTTCTGTGCGGCCTGGGGCGCGCTATTTTCATTCCTTGAAACTGCTGGATCAGGTGAAAAAGCAAGACCCTTCAATCTTCACAAAATCTGGTTTGATGGTGGGGCTTGGGGAAACCCCCCAGGAGGTGTACCAAGTGATGGACGACCTGCGTTCGGCGGGTGTGGATTTCTTAACCATTGGCCAATACCTTCAACCCACCCCAAAACATCACCCTGTCATGTCTTTTCCTGAGCCAGAAATGTTTAAAGCCTATGAAACGATGGCCCTTGGGAAGGGGTTTTTGGTGGTTGCAGCGTCTCCTCTAACGCGTTCTTCCTACCATGCAGAAGATGATTTTAAGCGGCTTCAGCAGGCGCGCCAGGCCTTGCTGCAAAAAGCGCAGGTTGCGGCGCAGTAAGAAAGCTATATCATGCCAACCCACGCGGAAGCGCGCTTTTTTCCCTATACCCAGCAACAGCTTTTTGATCTGGTGGCAGACGTAGAGGCCTATCCTCTTTTTCTTCCCTGGTGCAAAGAAGCTTTAATCCACAAGAAAACTTCTGAAGACATGGAGGCTGACTTGGTGATAGGGTTTGGCTTTTTGAAAGAATCGTTTTCTTCCCATGTGCAGTTCTCTCCCTTAGAGCGTATTGAGGTGCGTTACACCAAAGGCCCCTTTCGCCATTTACAAACCTGTTGGCGTTTTGTGCCAGATCCCCAAAGGGGCGGCTGTGTGGTTGATTTTTTTATCGATTTTGAGTTTCAACATCCCCTTTTTCGGCATATGATGGAGGTGGTGTTTGAAGAAGCGGTTCGTCGCATGATGGGCGCTTTTGAAAAACGCGCCAAGGCTCTGTTTCAGCCTTAAATTTTAAAAATCAGGTGGGGTCCAAGGGTGCAATTTTTGTTTTCTCGTGTAATAGCCGCAGCAGACCATGCAGGCGTCACCTTGAAGCGCCAGCTTTTGGAAAAGCTTTCCCTTTATCCTGAGCTTGAATGGGCAGATGAGGGGGTTTTTGAGGCAGCTCCTTCTGTGGACTATCCAGACCAGGTGCCAAAGGTTGCGGCTGCTGTTTCTCAAAAAGCCGTGGCGGGGTTGTTGATTTGCGGAAGCGGCGTTGGCATGAGCATTGCCGCAAACCGCTATCCCCATGTGCGTGCGGTGCTGTGTCAAGATCCATTGACGGCACAGCTGGCAAGGCAGCATAACGACGCCAATATCATTGTCTTTGGGGAACGCCTTATTGGGGTGGACCTGGCTTTTGCCTCTCTCCTCACATTCTTGACGACGCCTTTTGAGGGCGGGCGACACATCAGCCGTATCGAAAAACTCTCACGGTTGGGCAGCTTAAATTTCGTTTGATTTACAAAGCCTTTAAAAGTTGTTGATCATTTTCGTATTTTCTTATAGTCATAGGAGGTTTGTTTATTTTTCCATAAAGAATTTTTTATATGACTATTTTAGAAAAATTTTCGGCTTTCTCGGTTTTTCTTTTAAGTGCTTTGTGGTTCCAGTTTGATTTGGGGCGCCAGGGCTCCCCAGCTTCGTTTAAAATTTCTTCTTCATCAAAGGAAAGTGCGTGGGTTGAAAAATCCATCAACAAAAAAAAAGATCAGCCTTTTTTTTTGAAAATTTGCTTGCCTGATGGTAATTTTTCTGCTCCTTTTTTACTAGAGTCTTCTGAGTTCCCTCGACAACCAGAAGCTCGTTTGATTTTCAAGCCTTTTGGCAAAGAATCTGCGCCCATCCTGTTCCCTAGCAGGGAGAACCGGGGCAAATTTCAAGATTTCTCTTCATTTTCTCAAAAGGTAGGAAGTTTTTGGGAAGCATCTGAGTCCGTAGCAGCAGAAGCATTGCTCCCCTTTCACTTTAGTTTAGACACCTTGGTGGGGGTGCCCCTTGAAACGTTGGATGAAGAAGGTGCCCCAGATGAAGAGGCGAGGGCAGGAGCAGAAAAGAGTCCTCTGGAACAGCTCCCTCCCAAACCCCCCGTTGAAGAAGCAGAAGCACTGAGGGAGGCGGGGGTGCTTACGTTGAAAGATCCTGCTCTGATGACTAAAAAACACGCCGCGCTTGTACCTGCTGATTTGGAGGAGATGGAGCTTGTTGGGCTTGTGGCGGTGATGGTCAACCCAGCCCCTCCTGCTGCAAAGCTTGAAGAAGTAGAAATTGCGAGAGTTGTGGCGTCTGCGAAAAAAGCTTTGGCTTTATCGAAGCCTCCTGTTGAAGAAGCAGAAACGTTAAGGGAAGCGTCTGTTTTGGGGCCGGCGTCTCCTGTTTTTCCGCAAAAACAACCTATCATAGGCCTTGAAGCCTTGGAAGAAATTGCATTTGTTAGCGAGCCTGTGACGCGGGGCATACCTTGTAACATGCTCGAGCTTGTTAAAGCATCTAATCAGAATAAGCCTGAAGCTCTCGTT
>JBOFKH010000285.1:0-6820 GCA_051657225.1 Alphaproteobacteria bacterium | reverse complement strand
TCAATGCTTCGAAAAAAAGCTTGAAGGTGCTCTTGCGCCTCCTGGGAAAGAGAACAGGCAACATCTCTCCAAAGGTTTGTGGGGGGATTTAGCATTATTGAGGAAAGAGACTCCCAAAAAGCATCAAAACAAGCTGATGTTTTAAAAATGACACCTGAAGCTTTAAACATACACCACGTTCCCACAAGGGTAGGCTGTGCAAAGGATGTTTTTTTTAGAAACAAAACTTTGCTCAAAAGCGTTTGCTTAAAGGTTTGCCACATTATAACCCACTATCGCCTACATGGCGTAAAGCACCCTCGCTAAACGGAGTTTAGATCTGAAAAAGGGCTTCTTTTTTGGTCTCTCTAAAAAATCTAAAAATTATTTAAAGGTCATTTTATCTATTTGATTAAATCATTAAATCTTAAAAAAAACAACTGAAAGCCCTTTTTTAGTCAGAAGTTTTGTTAAGCAGGCAAAAATTGAAAATAGTGTGAAAGTTTTTCTAAACCACTTTGTAAAAACTTTATGTCTTGGATGGTTTCATCCCCTTCCCTTGGGGCAAACAATTTTTTTTCTAACTTTTGTTCCACAAGGACGCGATACAAAAAAATGGGAAGCTTGGGATCCAAAGAGGCTAGGTAATTTTCAACGCGCCGCCATTGTTTGAGCTTGCGCAAAGCATACGCAGAAACCGAAGCAGTGTCCTCCCATGGGCAAAAATGTCGAATCTCATGGAGATTTGCCAAACAAGATTTTGAAGTCGGTTTAACAACCATACCCTGGACAGCTTCTTGAGACAGAAGGTAATACCGTTTCCCTGCTTCATAGTGCTTTTCCGTAATCACCTGATGGTGATAGAGCAAATCTAAACTGGGGGAGCTTTTGCAAATGTCAGGGTGGTGAGCGCCATAGAGCAAGTGGCGTTTGATTTGGAATTCAAGGGTTCCTAGATCTTTGAGGGGTTTTTCAAGCTTGGGCCTCCCGCGTTTACGCCACGGGGTTTTAAGGGAAGGGGACGGGGACGGGATAGATTTCATAAATAAGCCTCCTTTTTTCAATAACTTACAAGGAAATCTATTAATAAAACCTAAAAATGCGCTGATTTTAGATAATTTTTTTTGTCTTTTTAAACAATCGTCATTTTTTCAAGCGCAATCCCTTAAGGTTCCTGGCGAATTCTGGCGATGCGCAAAATATTGGTTGAGCCGCTGATGCCAAAGGGCACACCTGCCGTTACAACGATGCGCTCACCTATCTGGGCAAACCCTTCTTCCAGGGCGATATGACACCCCTTGTGCACCATTTCTGAGAACGTCGTGATGCAGGTTTCCACATAGACCGCGTAAACACCCCAAGCAAGGGTTAAACGTCTGGCTGTTTCCAGGGAGGGGGTGATGCCCAAAATAGGAGACTCAGGTCGCTCCCGTGAAGCCCGCAATGTTGTTGCACCAGATTGGGTGAAGGTTACGACGGCTGCTGCTTGGATGGTGTGTGCCACCTGCCTGGCTGCTGCTGTAATGGCGTCTGACGTTGTGGCTTCCGGTTCAGATCGGCTGGCTTCTAGAAGGGTTCGGTGAATGGGGTCAGCCTCAACCCGCATCAAAATGCGGTGCATCATGCTCACCGCTTCGACGGGATAATCACCAGACGCAGATTCTGCTGAAAGCATCACAGCATCTGCACCATCATAAACGGCTGTTGCAACATCTGAAGCTTCTGCTCGGGTGGGGGTGGGGGCATGCACCATGGAATCTAGCATTTGGGTTGCAACGATCACAGGTTTTCCTGAAAGGCGTGCAGTTCGAATGATGCGTTTTTGGATGGAAGGCACATCTTCCGGCTGCATTTCAACACCTAAATCACCACGCGCAATCATAATGCCGTCAGCAATTTCTACAATGGCATCGAGGTGCTGAATGGCCTGAGGCTTTTCTAATTTTGCAATAACGCCAGCACGTTGCTGAATAATCGCTTTTGCTTCCTCAATATCTTCAGGTTTTTGCACAAAAGAAAGAGCAACCCAATCAACGCCTAATGCTAAGCCAAAGGCTAAATCTGCTTTATCTTTCCCGGTCAAAGGAGACAGAGGGAGAAGAACCTGGGGCACATTCACACCCTTTCGGTTTGAGAGGGTCCCCCCAATGGCCACCGTTGTCACCAACCTATCACCTTTATTTTCAATAACCTCTAGGGCTAAACGCCCATCGTCTAAAAGCAGGCGAGCCCCCGGGTGAAGGACTTGAAAAAGCTCTGGATGGGGAAGCGTGACCCCTTGATGACTACCAGGGATCGGAGAAAGGCTGAGGTCAAAATATTGCCCTTTTTCCAAGACGACAGAACCAGCTTCAAAGGTCCCAATCCGAAATTTGGGCCCCTGGAGATCCATCAATATCCCGATGGGCCTCCCCTTGTGTTGCTCAAGGGAGCGAATGGTTTGATAGGTTTTGGCGTGGTCTTCATGGGTGCCATGGGAAAAATTGAGCCGGAAGACGTCAACACCCTCGCTAAACAAAGCTTCAATCATCTCTGGCGAAGCGCTGGCTGGCCCTAGGGTTGCCACAATTTTTCCACACCGAAACCGTCCCATGAGATTTTTTCCTTTAATTATACGCAATGAGGGGTAACTCTAAATTTTTACCGAAATAGATTCAAGGGACAAATAGCCGATGGGCTTCCAAATAAGACAATAATTTTTCTATAAAAAGGGTCTCCTGGGGCAACTTTAAAGGAGAATTTAAATGTTTTGAAAGATAATGGGTGTGTTAAATCCTTGAACCCGTAAGAATCCTTTCATGTTGAATCTGCTGCGCAAAGACCTGCCACCTAACCCCCTTGCCATCGAGATTGTGGAAGCGCAAAACATGCTGGTACTTGAAGGGGTTATGGATCTTTCAAGCTATGGCTTTATTTCAAAGAATATCTGCCAGGCTTTGAAGCTTCTGGACTCAAATCAGACCTTATCTATTGATGGGGAGGGTGTTCGGCTGATGGACACAAGCGGTGCCTGGGCCCTGGTGCAGTTGAAGCGGCAATGGGAATCTTCTGGGGGAAGGCTCCATATAAAAGGTTTTTCTGAAGGCTTTGACGCCTTGATCCATTACCTTGATGCAACGGTTGCACCTGCCGCTTCTATGCCTGCTCTTGAAATTAAAAGTTCGCTGCTTTCTCCTTTTGAGCGCCTTGGTGAGAAAGTTTTGCATTTTTTTTCAAAAATGAAGGCACTCATAGCGTTTCAGGGGGAAATTTTCCTTTGTTTCGGAAAGCTATTACATCCTGCCTACAGGATTCGCTGGGCTTCCCTTGTGACGCACCTTGAACGGTCAGGGATCCACGCCTTACCTGTTGTTGGGCTCATCTCTTTTTTGATCGGCATTGTTTTAACATTTCAAGGATCAGACCAGCTGTCTCGCTTTGGCGCCCAGATCTATACGGTTAATCTTTTAGGGATTTCCATTTTGCGAGAGGTTGGGATTCTTTTGACAGCCATTGTAGTGGCTGGTCGGTCTGGAAGTGCTTTTACGGCCCAGATTGGCTCCATGAAGCTGAACCAAGAGATCGATGCCCTAGAAACCATGGGGCTGCAGCCTTTTGCAATGCTCGTCATGCCGCGGGTTGTGGCGCTGATGCTTGTAATGCCTCTGTTGGCTTTCTTCGCAGACGTGATGGGCATTTTAGGCGGAGCTTTCATGGCTTACCTGCACCTCAACATTTCCTTTGAGCTTTTTTTCCACCAGCTCCACCAAGCCTTAACCCCTTGGACCTTTTGGGTGGGGATCATCAAAGCGCCCGTTTTTGCGTTTGTGATTGGGTTGGTTGGGTGTTATGAAGGGTTTGCTGTGGAAAATAAAGCAGAAAGCATCGGTCAACACACCACCTGGTCTGTTGTGGAGGGGATTGCCTTTGTGATTGTTGTCGATGCTCTGTTCTCAATTCTATTTACGCGGCTGGGAATCTGAACCATGAAACCCTCTGCCATTGAAATACGGAATTTAGAAACGCAGGTAGGAGACCAGTGGATTCATCGCAACCTTGAATTGGATATTTTACAAGGTGAAATTATGGGCATCGCCGGAGGATCTGGAACCGGTAAATCTCTGCTTTTAAGAATTTTGCTGGGGCTCCACAAACCCCAAAAGGGAGAGATTCGTATCCTAGGGCTTTCGTTGCCTGAAGGCTTGCAACAGCTTCGCTCTAGGTGGGGGGTTCAATTTCAAACAGGTGCGCTTTTCTCTTCCCTGACTGTGGGGGAAAATATTCAGCTGCCCCTTAAAGAGTTGAAGCGCCTTCCGCCAGAAGCTCTTGAAGAAATGACCCGCCTAAAATTACAGCTGGTAGGGCTTAAAACCCAAGATGCTTTTAAGTATCCTAACCAACTTTCAGGCGGGATGATCAAACGAGCCTCCCTCGCTAGAGCCCTTGCCCTAGACCCACCCCTTCTTTTTTTAGATGAGCCAACTGCAGGGCTTGACCCTCTCAGCTCCAAAGCTTATGAGGCCCTCTTGCGCCATCTGCAAGAAGCCTTAAACCTAACGGTTGTGATGATTACCCATGACTTGCACAGCCTGGAACATTTCGTCGACCGAATCACTGTTTTGGTTGATCATCAAGCGATTGTTGGAACTTTAGAAGCGCTTTTGAAGCATCCCCATCCGTGGATTCAAAGCTATTTTGAAACCATTCGCTTGTCACACTGTTTTGCGGAGGCTTGAATGATGGAAACAAAACCCAAAGCTCTTTTTGTTGGCATATGTATCACCCTCCTGACCCTTGGTTTAATAGCGTTTACAGCTTGGATTGGGCAGCAGGAATGGGGAAGTGAGAAAAAGAGTTATGTGATTTATTTTAAAAATGCAGTTACAGGGCTTCTCAAAGGAGGTGTTGTTGAATATCAGGGCGTTCCCGTTGGAATCGTCGAAGAAATCGCTATTGATAAGCCTCGCATGAACCGTATTCGTGTTAAAATTTCCTTAGACAAAAGCCTCACACTTGACAGCAACACCACCGCGGCTCTCCAACTTCAAGGGCTCACAGGAAATCGCGTGATCCGTTTGAAAGCAGGGAGGGAATCTTCCCCTGCTCTGAAGGCGCAGCCTGGAGAACCTCATCCTGTAATTCGTTCTACACCTTCTCCTCTTGAGGATCTTTTTGAGGAACTCCCTGAAGCTTTGAAAAACGTTTCTAACGCTGTGAAGGCTGTTTCGGGTTTTGCAACCGAGAAAAATCAGGAACACATTGCAGAGATTTTGGCCCATCTCAGCTTATTCACAAAATCTCTACCCGACTTGACGTTGCGCCTGGAAAGGGTGATGGACAAGGGAGAGCAATCGCTGGAGGCTTTTTCAGAATCCCTTAAAATTTTGGAGGAAACGGCTCAACAAGTTTCTAAAACGGCGAGACCCATGCAAAAATGGTTTCTAAAAAATGAAAAGCAGCTGGATTTTCTTTTAAAAGAAGGCTCCATCAAACTGGACACACTTTTAAAAAATTCTGGAAACCTCATGAAAAAATGGAACAACTTAACCGACGCTTTTCACCAAAACCCCCTAGGGTTTTTCCAAGGAAAACAAGAGCAGGCGTATCCGCTGGAACCTTGATCCTCCCAGAGATCTTATTTATGCAAGGCTTTGCCATAAGCGTCTAATACAGCCTCATGCATCATCTCAGACAGGGTCGGATGGGGGAAAACCGTATGCATCAGATCAATTTCAGTGGCTTCAAGGGTTTGAGCGATGGCGTAACCTTGGATCAGCTCCGTGACTTCAGCCCCCACCATGTGAGCCCCCAAAAGCTCTCCTGTTTTTTCATGGAAAATCACCTTCACCAGGCCTTCATCTTCTCCCAAAGCGATGGCTTTTCCATTTCCTAAAAAGGGGAATCTTCCAATGCGAAGCGGATGCCCTGCTGCACGCGCCTGCTTTTCCGTCATCCCAATACTTGCGATCTGGGGATGGCTATAGGTGCAGCCTGGAATTCGGTCTGTTTTCAGAGGATGGGGGTTGAGCCCTGCAATCCCTTCCACGCAAAGGACCCCCTCATGGCTTGCCTTATGGGCCAACCAGGGAGGGCCTGCCACATCCCCGATGGCATAAATGCCTGGCTCATCTGTCTGTCCATGGCCTTTGGTTTGGATGTGCCCTTTTTCAACGCGAACCTTCGTTTTTTCCAGGCCCAGATTTTCTGTATTTCCCACAATGCCGATGGCTGTTAAAATGCGATCGACCTCAAGGGTTTTAGAACCCTGGGGGGTCTTCAAAAACACATTTAAGCCTTTTTTCTGTTTTTCAAATTTCTCCACCGTGGTTTGAGTTTCGATTTTAATCCCTTGGTTTTCAAAGCTTTTTCTTGCGAAGGCGGCAATTTCTTCGTCTTCCACAGGGAGAATTTGAGGCTGTACCTCGGCAACCGTCACGTCTACCCCGAAGGTTTTGTAAAAACTCGCAAACTCAATCCCAATGGCGCCAGACCCTACAATCAAGAGGCGCTTTGGCATCGTTTTAGGAACCATGGCATCTCGGTAGTTCCAGATGTTCTCACCATCGCTCTCAAATCCTGGTAGCACCCGGGGCCTAGCTCCGGTTGCAAGGATGACATGGGGTGCTTGGGCCTGCGCCTTAGAATCTGGTGAAGTGACCGTCACCTGATGTAGGGCTCCTGATTTTCCAGAAAGTTTCCCTTCCCCCACCCAAACATCAACCTTGTTTTTTTTCATCAGGTGCTGAATACCTTGGGAGAGCCTTTGGGAAATCTGGCGAGACCGCGCTACAACCTGTTCAAGATCAAACGAGATGCGCTCTGCAGACAGGCCGAATGCTTTGAGGTGTTGCATCAAGCGATA
>JBOFKH010000284.1:0-7206 GCA_051657225.1 Alphaproteobacteria bacterium | reverse complement strand
CGAGAAAACTATCTTAGGTGGCTTAGTTTACCTTAAAAAAAACATGGCAGAAGTGGCGATACGCTCTGGATTTGCCCTGGGGCATGTGTTGTTTTATGGAAAATTAGGTTTTCTAAGCAGCCAATTTCAATTGGCAGATAAATCTCCACGTTTCAAGGGACTGTCATGGGGATTTGGGGCAGATATCAAGTGTTTTCCGAAGATGTTATTGGGCCTTGGGTACACTTACGATGTTTATGAAAAGAAAGGGTTTGCTTATTTAAACGGTTCTTTCTTAAATTTAAAGCTGACATCCCACAGGGTGATGTTTCGGGTTGGCTATAAAACGTAACGCACTGGCGAAAATGACGTTGCGAGCTTTTGATTCGTGTAACGATTTTTAAAGAAACATGCTAGAATAAAGTATAAAACGTTGTGAACGCACATGGGTTGAGGGTTTTGTTTTGATTCGACAGTTTGAGCTTGTTTCTTTTATTAAGCAGTATGACCCTGCTGCAGATGAAGATCTCATCAACCGTGCTTATGTTTTTTCTATGAAGGCCCATGGCCAACAACAGCGGGCCTCGGGGGATCCCTATTTTACCCATCCCCTTGAGGTTGCAGGCATTTTGGTGGGGCTTAAGCTGGATACGGCAACCATCGCTACGGCCCTCTTGCATGATACTGTTGAAGATACGTTGGCTACTTTAGAGGAAATTGAATCGCTTTTCGGAAAAGAAGTTGCGTTTTTGGTGGATGGCGTTACCAAATTATCCCATCTAGAGACCCTTTCAGACCAAGCAAAACAAGCCGAAAAATTTCGAAAACTTCTCATCGCCATGTCTGCAGACATCCGGGTTTTGTTGATTAAACTTGCGGATCGCCTCCATAATATGGAAACCCTGTGCCATATCCCTTCAGCAGAAAAGCGCAGGCGTATTGCGAAAGAAACGATGGACATTTATGTTCCCTTGGCGGAGCGAATTGGCCTTCGAGAAATCAAAGATAAATTAGAAGATTTGTGTTTTGCGGAGTTGAATCCGGAAGCAAGGGAGTCTATCCTTTCTCGTCTCAAATTTTTGCGTAGCTCTGAATTGGCGCCTCTGGAGCCGATTTTAGAAGAAATTCAGCAAATCCTTGCGGAACACGGCTTAAAAGTGGTGGTTTCAGGGAGGGAAAAAACGCCTTTTTCCATCTGGCGTAAGATGCAGCGCAAAAATATGCCCTTCGAGCAGCTTTCTGATATTATGGCGTTTCGGGTTGTCGTCGACACGATTCCTCAGTGCTATCAAGCATTAGGCATCCTCCATAGCACCTATTCTGTGGTACCTGGTCGTTTCAAAGATTACATCAGCACCCCAAAGCAAAATAGTTATCAATCTTTACACACCTCTATTCTGGGGCCCCTCCAAAGGCGAATTGAGGTGCAGATTCGAACCCAAGAAATGCATGATGTCTGTGAATTAGGAGTGGCAGCCCATTGGAAATATAAACAGGTTAATGGCAAGAGGGGAGGTGAGCTGGAAGGTCAGAGCTATCGCTGGATTCGTGGTCTTTTGGATATCTTGGAAAACGCTTCAAATCCTGAAGAATTTTTAGAGCACACCAAATTAGAGATGTTTCAAGATCAAGTTTTTTGCTTCAGCCCTAAAGGAGATTTAATCTCTCTTCCCCGGGGTGCTACGTCTATTGATTTTGCCTATGCTGTGCATTCAGAGATTGGGAACACGTGCGTGGGGGCGAAGGTAAACGGCAGGTTAGTGCCATTGCGCGCACCCCTTGAGAACGGAGACCAAGTTGAGATTTTGACATCAAGATCTCAAACGCCTTCGCCAACTTGGGAGCATTTTGTGATCACAGGGAAGGCTCGCTCTGGGATCAGGCGCTATGTCCGCCTTCAACAACGGGAACAGTTTATCCAGCTTGGGAAATCGATCCTTCAAAAGACATTTAAGCAGAAGCATTTACCATTTTCTGAAAAACAGCTGCACGACCTCTCCATTTTTGGGTGTGAAAGCCCAGAAGATTTATATGCCCTCGTCGGGGAGGGACAGTTGACCCTTAATGAGATTATGCATGTTTTTTATCCCCACGAGCATCCGATCAACAAGATCGAAAAGTTGCTTGAAGTTGAGCCCCAGACGACCCATCTGGTTAAATCATCTTCAACCCATGTTCGGGTCAAGAAAGCGGATCATAGCAGCATTTCCATTGAAGGGCTTATCCCGGGCATGGCGATCCATTATGCAGGATGTTGTCACCCCATTCCCGGTGACCATATTGTAGGCGTTGTGGTGACGGGCAGGGGTGTCACCGTTCATACGGCGGATTGCGAAAATTTAGGCATGTTTAAAGATAATCCCATGCGCCTTTTGGACGTTTTTTGGCCCAGTCAGCTCCATGAACAAAAATATACGGCACGGATTGATTTGTCTTTGATTAACAAAACCGGAGCCCTGGCAACCTTGACGACGCTGATCGCAAGGGCAGGGGCCAATATTTTAAATTTGAAAATCCAAAATCGAACCCTTGATTTTTACGAATTTTTGATTGACCTTGAGGTTCAAGATGTTAAAAATTTAAACGAAATTATTGCGTCCTTGCGGATGTCTTCTTGGGTTTTATCAGTTGAGCGGCGGACACATGGTTAATTCTGATTCTTTTTTAGCCTCTGGCACCTTTCAAGCAACCCTTGTGCAGCTTCAATGTTTGGAAAATGCTGTGGATGATTTGTTAGGTGAAACCTTAGCCAGCTTTTCCTGGTGGCCCATGGAGGAAGACGAACAAAACAGTTCAATATTCCTAACGGACGCTGGACAGGTTAAACCTAATCAGCATATTGGGGAGCATGCCCCTCTGTGCTGGGGGTATGAAGCGCACCTGTTTCTTCCAGAGCCTTCTTTAACCCCTGCCTTTGGAAAGCGTTTTCTGGAATCGTTTCTGGTGAGCTGTGACATTCAGTTGCTTGATTATCAAGAGATCCCGCTTCCCGAAAAAGACTGGCTTGCGGAAAATTTTCTTTCCTTTCAGCCTATTTCTGTGGGGGGGTTTTACATTTACGGCACCCACCATGGGGATGTGACGGTTCCCCTTGGACAAAAGGGCCTATGCCTGGATGCTGCAACGGCTTTTGGCTCAGGGCGACATGAAACCACCGCAAGTTGCTTGCAGCTTTTGGAATACCTTGCAGCGGAAGCCCCTTTTGAAAAAGCTTTAGATTTGGGCTGTGGAGCAGGTATTTTGGCCATTGCTATAGCGATGCTGACGTCAAAACCAGTGTGGGCCAGCGATCTAGATCCAGAAGCTATTCGGGTTACAACAGAAAACAGCCGCCTCAACGGGGTGGGGGATTTGGTGTATCCCCTGGAAAGCGTAGGACTTCAGGCGGAAGCCCTCCAAGCACAGATGCCGTTTGATGTGGTTGTTGCCAATATCTTGGCAGAGCCTCTCAAGCAACTTGCCTCTCCCATGGCTTCAGCTGTCTCACCGGGAGGGTGGCTGATCTTGTCTGGAATTCTGGCTTCCCAAGCGGAAGAGATTGAACAGCTCTACCATGAGAAGCAGTTTCAGAAGGTTCGCGTGGTGCAACAGCAAGAATGGACGACGTTTTTATTTAAAAAGCTCTAATTTTTTAAGGCTTGTCCGCGTAAATCTCAATCAGCTTCGTCAGCATTTCCAGGGCCTCTTTTTTGGGACGTTGAAAAGCATTACGGCCGATGATGGACCCATTCCCGCCGCCCTGGTGGATGGCGCGCGCCTCTTCATAGAGGTTGGTGAGATCTTTGGCCTCGCCACCGGAAAAGACCACCAAACGCTTGCCTTGAAAACAGCAATCCACCACATGACGGACGCGCTCTGTGAGAGACGCCAGAGGAACCTTTTGCTGCTCATAAACCTGGCGTGCAGCTTCGATTTCCAAGTGAGCACTGGGAAGCTTCACCTTGATGACATGGGCTCCCAAAAGGGCCGCCATGTGGGCACCATAGGCAACCACGTCTAGGGCTGTTTCTCCTTTTTTGGAGAGGTTGCCCCGGGGGTAGGCCCATGCCACCACCGCCAAGCCATGGGCTTTCGCTTCTTCAGCCAGGGCGCGAAAGGTGCCCACCATGGCGTTCATCTGATCCGAGCCTGGGTAAAGTGTAAACCCGATGGCAGAGCACCCCAGCCTCAAGGCATCTTTAACAGAAGCCGTCACGGCTTGGTCAGGGCCTGTTCCCCCTGGTACAAGGCAATGGGCGCTGTTCACCTTAAGGATTAAAGGGATTTGCCCTGCAAAGGTGGAGGCGCCGGCTTCTAAAAGCCCTAGGGGGGCCGCAAAAGCAGAAAGCCTCGCTTCTATCGCAAGTTCAAAGTGGCTGTGGGGGTCGTACCCTCGAGGATTCATGGAGAAACTGCGCGCCGGGCCATGCTCAAACCCTTGGTCCACCGGCAAAATCAGAAGCCGCCCTGTTCCTCCCAAAGCGCCATGCATCAAAAGGCGAGCAAGGTTTGCTTTGGTTCCTGGGTGGTCGCTTTCATAGTGCGCCAAAATGTTTCGAACGGGGATTGGTAAGCCGGTCATTCCTTGAAGCTCCGTATGAATTTTCTTAAATTATCCATAAAAACCATACGACACCCAGGTTTTTTTGTACAGGGGGTCTTAGGGATTGCCTACAAATTACGGCAGCAGGGCCCCCTTGCGCTCAAATTCTTTATAAACCAGCCCTATGGCGATGGTTGTGAGGATTTGGCAAAATATGTATGAGAAAATCGAAAAAACAACCAAAAATCCTGATAAATATGGCTCTAAGGATTGAGGCCATTCTAAACGCAATAATAATTCACCCAGAAGGTTTGGGATAAAAAATGGCGCTGCGATAAACAGAAGACGTAATGTATTCCCCTTCATCTGGCGCCAGCTCCAACCAAGGGTTGCGGCTGAACCTATTGAAATTGCTGGAATTACAAGGGAAAATCGGGCTAGTGGATATAATAAACTCAGAAATCCTAAAGCTGATAAGGAAACAACAAGCGCTTTTTGCATAGGGGCTGAAAAAGAAGAAGGGGTAAGGAAAAGTGCTCCAAAAATAATCAATCCCAGCGCAATCACGAAGAATCCATCAATCAAAAGGTTGTATCCAAATATTTTGGCATGCCTTTTCTTCCAATGTTTTCTGAAAAATCTTTTTTCAAGCTGTCCTGTAAGGGTTAAGTGAGATGTTGAAAGCATCATCACCGTGATCGAAGCAAAATATATAGACGTTAAAAGAATTCCATACCCTGCGAGTAAAATGAAAAACCTAATGTAATGCAATTTAATTTGCTTAAGCTCTAATCCCGTATGTGCGAAAGCTACAAAAAATAAGACAAGGGAAACAATTAAAAATAAAACTTGTGTAAAGGTTATCTTCATCACTTCTTTAAAGTGGCTTTTAAAAAAACAAACTGTTTCCTTTAAAATGGCACCAACGCTTAAGCGCACAACATTTTTTTCTAACATCATTTACCTGTTTTGTTAAATTATTTTTCCGTAAAATAAATAGTTTTTATCTGAAAGTCAAATTTTAAATGATTCTTAAAAAAATGGAAAGCATTTGCTTCAACAAACAATTTGCTTTGTGTTTTGAATGGGAAATGCGTATAAAAAGAGCTTGGTAGCAAGGCCCTTGTCCTGGGGCTGGTGTTTTTTGAAATCAACTTACAGAAGGGTTCCATGCAGTATCCTCGTTTTGTGTCTTTTTTCTGTTTTAAATTTATGTTGTTTTTTTTGCTTTTAGGCGTGGAAAAAACGGGGGCTTTGGCCACTACCATCCCTTCTATCGGCTTTGAAACCCAAGCCAAACAAGCGTTGTTGATTGACCTTAGCACCGCCACGGTTTTGTATGAAAAAAATGCAGATGCGCAGATGGTGCCCTCTTCTATGACGAAGATTTTGACGGCCTATGTGCTGTTTGATTTCTTAAAACAAGGCAAACTGAAGCTTTCTGATACCTACACCGTCAGTGAGAAAGCTTGGCGGATGGGGGGCTCCAAAATGTTTGTGCCCTTGGGAGAGTCTGTAACCCTTGAAGACCTCCTTCAAGGGATTATCGTGCAATCTGGTAACGACGCGTGCATTGTAGCTGCAGAGGGGATTTCTGGAAGCGAAGAAGCTTTTGTGCGCCTGATGAATGCTAAAGCGAAAGAGCTGGGTGCTACCCAGACTCACTTTCTCAACACCACCGGGTGGCCAGAGGAAGGGCACACCACCACCTGTTGGGATCTGGCAAAAATTGCCGAGCGCACCATCAAAGATTTTCCGGATCTCTATCAAACCTATTATGCTCAACCTTTGTTTATTTACCACAACATCAAGCAATATAACCGCAACCCGCTTCTCTCAAAAGGGATGGGGGATGGCCTTAAAACAGGGCACACCGAAGAGGGAGGTTATGGCCTGGTGGGTTCGGGGGAGCGCCAAGGCAGGCGCCTCCTCTTTGTGGTGAATGGACTTTCCAGCCAAAAGGCCCGTGCAGAAGAGACCCTTCGCTTGATGAATTGGGGCTTTCAGGAGTTTCAAACCTATGAGATCTTTAAAGCAGGCCAGGAAGTAGAGAAGGCAGAAGTGTGGATGGGGGGTGTGCCCTACGTGCCATTGGTGGCAGCGCAAGCCGTTGCCGTGACGGTTCCAAGGCGCCTATGGCCAAAGGTCCAAGTGACGGTTCGTTATAAAGGGCCGGTGGAGCCTCCCCTCGAAAAAAGTCAAATCCTCGGGGATGTTTTGGTTTCTGTGCCAGGAACTGAACCTAAAAGCTTTCCCCTTGTGGCAGGGGCGTCCGTTGAGAAAAATGGTGTTTTCAGCGGACTATGGCAAACGCTTTCTTATTTTTTGTGGGGAGAGAAGGCAAAGCATAATTAGACAGGATGTGAGATGATCATCGGGATTGGGTGCGATTTGGTGGATATTCGTCGGGTTGAGGGAATGCTAAAGCGCTTCGGCACAAAAGCCAAAGCTCGTCTGTTTACCCCCCAAGAACGCGAAGACGCTGAAAAAAGACCTTCTGCTGCCGCTGCCACCTATGCCAAACGCTTTGCTGCGAAAGAGGCTTTTTCAAAAGCCCTCGGGACAGGCATGGCGGAAGGACTAACCTGGCAAGATGTAGCTGTTGAGCGAGATGGGAAAGGCAAGCCATTTCTTAAACTTTCGGAAAAAGCTCGGGTGTTGCTTGAAAAAAGGGCTGATCTCGGGCAAAAAGAAAAATTTCAACT
>JBOFKH010000283.1:0-2438 GCA_051657225.1 Alphaproteobacteria bacterium | reverse complement strand
GAAACCGTTGAAGTTTCAGAAAAATATGTTCCCTTTTTTAAAGCGGGTAAAGCCTTCCGTGAGCTTTTGAATACCTCAGGTCATACTGGAAAAGGTAGTTCCGCTTCAGCTAAAGGATCCCGTCTTGCACGAGGCGCTTCAAGTCTTCATAGCCACCCATATGGCGGCCATTCATAAAAATTTGGGGGACAGTTTTCTGTCCTCCCGCCTTTTCAATCAAGGCGAGCCTTCCTTCGGGGTCGTGGGTCAGATCAATTATTTCAAATGTATGCTCTCGTTCCTCGAGAAGCTCTTTTGCCATATCACATAAATGGCAGGTGGTGGTGGTAAAAATCACGATCTCAGGTTTTTTGGCCAAAATAATTACTCCTTTTTTATCCTATTAACAAGGGGTTAGAAAAAACAAAAAGTCAATTTTTACAACATAAAATGCCTGTTTTTTTAATTTAATCCGTTCTAGAAAGCGAAGACCACCTATTCCCCAAAAAATTCTTCAAATGGCGCTGAGAAACCTCCTCTGTTTCTCCGGGTGGCAGGTTACCTAACAGAAAAGGTCCATAAGAAATACGAATGAGCCGGCTGACAGAAAGACCAGCATGTTGCATGACCCTTCGGATTTCTCGATTTTTTCCCTCCATTAAGGTAACGCTCAACCATTTGTTGCGTTTTTCTGCCTCCCCAGACCCATCTAAAGAGGCGTCAATGGGACCATAATTGAATCCATCGATGGTAATGCCCTGCTGAAGGTGTTCTAAAAAGCCTCGAGGTATGTCGCCAAAAAATCTTGCCCGATAACGACGTTTCCAGCCTGTAGAAGGAAGCTCTAAAAAGCGAGAAAGTTCCCCATGATTGGTTAGCAGCAATAATCCTTCTGAATTGAGGTCGAGGCGGCCTACGGATATAACCCGTGGCATAGTCTGGGGCAATGCTTCGAAAACCGTAGGACGTCCGTGGGGATCGTGATGGGTGGTCAAAAGCCCTGCTGGTTTATGAAACCGCCATAACCGAACTTGGGGTGATTCAACAGGAACGGCATTTCCATCAATTTTCAAAAAAATAGCGTCTTCCCATTTCATGAAAAAAGCGGGAGTTTCTACTAAATTTTCTTTAAAGGTAACCCTTTTTTGTTCAATCAAAGCCTCAGCTTGCCGCCTTGAACAAAGACCTAGGCGCGCCATTATTTTTGCGATACGCTCAGGCTGTGGTGCAGAGGGCAAGGGAATTTCGTGGGACATCATTCGCTTTTTTTATTTCTCAAATTTTAAATGACCATATCTGCTTCTCCTTTATAATGCAAAAAAACTGTCTGGGGAACGTCTCTTTTCGGTCAGCATTAAAAAGCGTTTCATCTAGAACGGATGTTCAGTGTAAAAGCCAACTAAAAAAAAGCTTATAACACCTAAGATCTGAAATAGAATTAATAAAAGATTACTGACCCGTAAATAGATTACGTCGGTGGCGTGATGTCTTCAAAATTTAAGAAGGGATTTAATTTTTTTGAAAGATTTGCTAGACTCTC
The DNA here is from genome assembly GCA_051657225.1 of Alphaproteobacteria bacterium. Taxonomy (GTDB): domain Bacteria; phylum Pseudomonadota; class Alphaproteobacteria; order Holosporales; family JBOFFI01; genus JBOFFI01. Next base: position 919 of record JBOFKH010000283.1, on the reverse strand, counting down.
TCCAAAGATGATTCGAAAGGGTGGCGGTATGAAGGTTATAATCTGCGGAGGGGGGCATGTAGGTTTCAGCATTGCCCAATACTTAAGCGAAGAATATGACGTTGCCCTTGTCGATAATTTTGCACAAACGCTCCATGATGTTTCAGAACATGTCGATATCCAAACGGTTCATGGCAACCCTTCTGATCCAGAAGTTTTGAAGCTGGCAGGCCTTTCTCAATCTTCTATTCTTATCGCGGTGACAGACTCAGACGAAAGTAACATTGTCGCGTGTCAAATTGCACACTCTCTTTTTAATACCCAACTCAAGATTGCCCAGATTCGTCATGCTCATTATTTCAAACCCGAGATGGCTCAATTCTTGAGCCCTGAACATTTCCCTGTAGATGTCTTGATTTCTCCTGAGGCAGAGGTCGCTAAATCGATTCACCGGCACTTGCAAATTCCCCATGCCTTTGAAGTGATGTCTTTTGCAGATGGATTGCTTCAGGTTTTGGGTATTAAGATCCTCCCCAATAGTCCTGTGCTCTATACACCTATTGAACGATTAGAAGCGCTCTTCCCCCATTTGTCGATGCGTATTTTCCGGATTTTTCGTAATCGTACGATATTTTCTGTTTCTCCGAGGGACGAGATTACCCTTGGGGATGAGATTTTCATCCTGACCAAAACAGTTCAGGCTCAAGAAGTGATGACTGCATTGGGGTATGCGGAAGAAATCGCACGAAGGCTCTTGATTGTTGGGGGCGGTAAAATAGGGCTTAAACTGGCCGAAGAGATTGAGCAATCTTCATCTCACCTTTCTTGCAGTGTGATTGAACTCCAAAAAGAGCGTGCCAGATTTCTTGTGAGCCAGCTTAACAAAACCCTCATCCTCCAAGGAGATGGTTTGGATACAACCCTTCTTCAAGAAGCAGGT
>JBOFKH010000282.1:0-13960 GCA_051657225.1 Alphaproteobacteria bacterium | reverse complement strand
TTTAAAGACCCCTTTTCTTCTCGAACAGCTTCTGCCCTTCATTCTTTTTGGAAGCGCTCTTGCGCTTTTTTGGCGGTTGAATCGAACCCATGAGTGGATTGTGATGCGCTCAACGGGGCTTTCCGTCTGGCAATTTTCTTGGCCTTTGCTTCTGCTCGCTTTTGCCATAGGCGCTTGGGATCTTGGTCTGAATCAACCTGTTACAGCCTATTTATTTAAGCGTTACCAACACCAAACTGATATCCATTTTGATCAAGGGGAGGAGGCCTCTGTAAAAATCTCCCGGGATGGGGTGTGGGTTCAAAAAAGAGACCCCAAGCATCATATGATCTATCAGATCGGGAGATACCTAGCTTCAGAAGAAAAATTGGAGAAGGTCTCTGTTTATGTCTTTTCAAGGCAGCATGAATTTCAAGCCCACTATCAAGCCAAAGCGGGAAAGCTGACCCCTGAAGGACTTATCTTGTATCAGGGGTGGGTTCTCACGCCCACCATACCTTCTCAAGGGTTTGAAAAGATGGTGCTTCCTCATCAACTGACCCTTTCAGATATTCACCGTACCAACCAAAATCTCCATACCCTTTCCTTTTGGGAGATCCCTGGAATTATTGCGCTGTTAGATCAAGCGGGGCTTTCAAGCCATAAATATCGTATGCAGCAAGCAAGCCTTATCGGTCGCGTTTTATGGTTGGGGGCGATGGTCCTTTTGGCCGCCGCTTTTTCCCTCCAACCTTTGCGCCAGAGGAGATCATTCCCCTTGCTATTAACAGGGGGAGGGGCCTGTTTCGCCCTTTATATTGTGCGAGATTTTTCCCATGCATTGGGGATGACGGGCGCTTTGCCGATTTTTCTTGCTTCCCAAGCGCCTGCTATCTTGACGTTTCTTTTGGCCGTCATCCTTTTAATCCATTTTGAGGAAGGTAAGGTCTAGGTGGCGTACCCACATAACCGTTTGCTCATTCTGTTAGTTGGCCTTTTTGTTTGTTTTTTAACAGATGAAAGCTTTGCTGGTATCGAATCCCTCGATTTTCACAAACGATCCAAGGTCAACGCTGACATTCCTGCCATGCTTTATGCGGATGATGTGAACTATGACCAAAGCCTGGGGGTGTTAACGGCTAAAGGGCATGTGGAGGTTGAGCAAGAGGGTCGGATCTTAGAAGCGGATCAAATTGCTTACCACGAAAAAACAGATTTAGTGGTTGCATCGGGCAATATTCGTCTTCGAGAACCAACGGGGGATGTTTCCTTTGCGGAATATTTAGAATTGAAAGGAAATTTGAAGGAAGGGTTGATTCAAAAGGCTCGGCTTCTCCTTTCGGACAATGAAAGGTTTACGGCAAGATCCCTTAAAAGAAAAGCAGGGGGAAAGCGCACAGAAATGGAGCAAGTCTCTTACACACCTTGTGAACGATGTAAAGACCACCCAGAAGATCCCCCATTATGGTCTGTTCAAGCAAAACAGATTGTCAGAGATGTTGAAACTGGGGAGATGACCTATGTCGATGCAAATTTGAGGATTGCGGGTGCTTCCGTTTGCTATCTTCCCTATTTAACAACCTCCCTTGAAAGACGCAGCGGCTTTTTAACGCCCACGGTTGGAACCTCTGGAGAGCTGGGGACTTTTGTAGGCCTGCCCTATTATTGGGTGCTGGACAAAGCTTCAGGAGATCAAGACCTGACCTTCACGCCCTACCTCACCAGCAAGCGGCACGTCATTTTAGGTCTAGACTACCGCAAGCGTTTTCAAGATGGAAAATTAAGATTGTCCGGAAGCACCAATTTTTCCCCTGAATCCCGCTGGGTGCAAGGGCAGCCTCCTGCCGCTCAAAAAGAAAAAATCCCAGATATCCGGGGACATTTTTTCGCAGAAGGGGAGTTTCATCTTAATGAACGGTGGCGGATTAAATTCCAAGAACAGCGCTTGAGCGATAAAAGCTATTCAAGGTCCCGGTTTTTCCTGAACACCCAACCAGAAACAGCCATGTATACGGCACACCCTGTTTTAGAATCGCGCTATGTTGCAGAGCGTTTTTCAGAATCAGATTTTTTTTCAGCCCAAGCCATTCACTATATGGGGCTTAAAGCGTCTGATCGCCAGCGCAAAACGCCTATCGTTTTGCCGGTGATTGCCTATGACAGCGGCTTGCTTCCCCTAGGGCAACAAAGCTTTATTAGCTTTCAAGGAAATGCGATGAATCTCTACCGGCGGGAAGGAGACAGATCCAGGCGGATCCTCGTAAAAGGAGATTGGTTTTTTCCTTACATCAACAGCATGGGACAGGTATTTTCTTTTTTTTCAAGCCTTCGGGGTGATCTTTATGATACAGACCTTTATCAAAACCAAGCTGTTAAACACCAGGGCGTTACAGCTCGGTTTTTCCCCCAAGCGGGGGTGGAGTGGCGCTGGCCCTTTGCACACCAGAGCTTTCCCCTTGTTGTGGAGCCTATCGTCCAATTGGTGACCTCTCCCCAAGGAACGCCTTCTGCCAAGATCCCCAATGAAGATTGCCGTGGTTATCAGTTTGATGAGACCAGCCTGCTGCTTCCCAATCGATTGCCGGGTTATGATCTGTTAGATTATGGTAGCCGACTTACCTATGGCGGCCAGGTTCTTTATCGCAGTCGAAAAATGGGAACTTTTTTGTTCTTCATGGGGCAAAGCTATGCTTTCACCCACCCCCACCCTGAATTTAAAGGCACAGGAATTGACCACCACCTCTCAGACTATGTGGGGCGAATCCTTTGGTCGGGGTTTGATGGTATGCTCCACATCAACCAACGCTTTCGTTTAGATCGTGAAAAATTACACACCAGGCTTAGCGAAAGTGAAATTATCCTAGGGCCAGCCCTTTTCAACGTGTCTGTCAATTATTTGCTTTTAAAGCCCTCTGCTTTAATCCCTAATTTGAAAGCCGTTGAGCAAGTCTCTTGGGGGCTTTCTTCCCAATTTCATAAATTTTGGACGCTCTCTACGTCGTTTAGCTTTGACAAAGACGCTGTGGCTAACCAATGGAAAAGCCTTTCCCATGGGGTTGGGGTTGGTTATCAAGACGAATGCCTAACAGCAAAGGTAGAGCTGCTGAAAACCTATTATCGCTACCGAGATGTTAAGCCAGGCTATACGTTTTTGCTGAGTGTTGTGTTTAAAAATCTGGGGGGTGTCTCTTACCAGCCACCAGAAAAAACAGGGTTCAATCCTAAAAAGAATTTCATCCGTTAATTATCTCGGACAATTCACGCATTGGTGGCACACGGAAAAACGGAAGGTTGCAAAGACACAGAAGGCTGCTAAGATAGAAAAGCCACTTATCAGAGCTCTTTTGATGTAAATACGCATACTAGGTACATTATGCCAGCTACTTCAGCTATCCGGTCAAAAACCAAATTTCCAGCTCCTTCTCCCGCGCTCACCCCTGTGATGCAGCAATATCAAAAAGTTAAGCAGGAACATCCTGATTGCTTGCTTTTTTTCCAGATGGGGGATTTTTACGAGCTGTTTTTTGAAGATGCCATCATCGCTTCTAAGGCCTTGGATATCGCCCTCACCAAGCGGGGGCAGGATCAAGATGGAGAAGCCATTCCCATGTGTGGGGTTCCTTTGCACGCAGGCGAGGCTTACCTTGGGCGCCTCATGCGCCAGGGCTTTCGGGTGGCGATTTGTGAGCAGCTTGAATCTCCCACAACCAAAGGCCCGGGCAAAGGCCCTTTGCGGCGTGACGTTGTGCGCATTGTCACCCCAGGAACTTTGACAGAGGATACGTTGCTAGACGCTAAGCATCACCAATTTTTGGTCTCCCTTGTGGAGGACAAAAAGTGCCAAACCGTTGGGCTGGCATGCGTTGATATTTCAACAGGTGAATTTTTTTTAGAATCCCACACCATGCGGGGCCTAGGTTCTGCTTTGGCGCGCTTAAGCCCAAAGGAAATTTTACTTTCCCAGCAGTGGCTTCAAGATCCTGATTTTTTTGAGCTTTGGGGGGAGTGGAAAAGGCAGCTGACCCCCCTTCCAGCCAGCCGGTTTAACGTTGAAAATGGAGAAAAGCGCCTTCAGGTGTTTTATAAAGTGGACACCCTTGCGCCCTTTGGAGATTTTACACAGCAGGAGCTCGCAGCCGGGGGTACGCTCCTGGATTATCTCACCCTTACCCAAAAGCATCAGATGCCCGTGTTGGCCAAACCCCACAAGCGCTCCGTGAAAGGCTTTTTAGAAATTGACCGCTTCACCCGACGTAACCTGGAGCTGATCCAGACCCTTTCTGGAGAAAAGCAGGGGAGTCTTCTGGCGCTGTTGGATCAAACCGTAACCCCTTCTGGATCACGCCTGTTGACGATGCGTTTGGCGGCACCCCTCGCAACGGTTGAACCCATTGAAGAACGCCTGGAGAGTGTCGCTTTCTTCACAGAGCACCCTGAAACTGTGGAGGCGTTGCGCAAGCACCTTAAGCAATGTCCTGATTTAGAACGTGGTCTATCAAGGCTGTTGATGGGGCGCGGATCTCCGCGAGATCTCGCCGCGTTAAAAGAAGGTTTTTTGCTGCTTCCCCTTATACGTCAGCTTTTAGAGCCCTTTGAAGCAGAGCTACGTTCTTTTGAGTTGAGGGACTGTTTTTCTCAGCTACCCAAAACCCATGAGCTTGGCGGCCTTCTCCAAAGGGCCCTTAAGCCAGAGTTGCCTATTCTAGCAAGGGACGGTAGCTTTATTGCGCCTGGGTATGATCCCGCCTTTGATGAGCTCTGTCGCTTGAGGGATGAGGGTTATCAACTGATTCAAAGGCTTCAACAGGCTTATGTCGTCCAAACGGAAATTAATTCCTTAAAGATCAAGTCCCACAGCGTGTGGGGATATGTTATTGAGGTAAGTCAGTCCCAGGCCACAAAAATACCTCCAGAATTTATCCACAGGCAGGCCTTGGCGAATGTGATCCGGTACACAACCCCAGAGCTGGTTCAGCTTGAGCAGCGCCTCAAAACCGCAGCAGACCAAGCGTTATCCCTTGAGCTTAAGCTTTTTCAAGAGCTGATAGAGCAGGTGCGCCTTGGGGCAGATGAGATCCGCCAGGTGGCGCGTGTTCTCGCGATTTTAGACGTTTCTGCTGCCCTCGCCCATATCGCTCAACGCTATGACTATGTGCGCCCTGTGGTGGATGCTTCGGTCGCTTTTTCCATTGACAAAGGGCGTCACCCGGTTGTGGAAGCCTTTTTAAAAGAGAAGCAAACAGCGTTTGTCGCAAACGATTGCAGCCTCTCCCAAGAAGAAACCATCTGGCTTTTAACAGGCCCCAACATGGCGGGGAAGAGCACCTTTTTACGTCAAAATGCCCTCATCTTGCTGATGGCCCAGATGGGCTCTTTTGTACCAGCCCAGGCGGCCCATATCGGCGTGGTGGACCGGCTGTTTAGCCGCATCGGCGCAGCGGATGACCTGGCGAGAGGGCAGTCTACGTTTATGGTGGAGATGGTTGAAACCGCAGCCATTTTAAACCAAGCAACCCCCCGCAGTTTTGTGATTTTGGATGAGTTGGGCAGGGGAACTTCTACCTATGATGGGCTTTCTTTGGCATGGGCTTCGATGGAATACCTTCATGACCAAGTTCGCTGTCGAACCCTGTTTGCAACACACTATCATGAGCTCACAGCCCTTGAGAAAGACCTGCCGCTGCTTCGGTGCTACACCCTGTCTTTGAAGGAGTGGGAAGGAGATGTCTTATTTCTCCACAACATGCTTCCAGGTAAGGCTGATCGGTCCTATGGCATCCATGTGGCCAAACGTGCCGGGGTTCCAGAGCCGGTTTGGGCGCGCGCGACCCAGCTGCTTCAAGCGCTGGAGGGAGAGAGGGCTCCGGTTGCCCTCGAGAAGGTGCCGCCAGCTTTGCCTCAACCTCAACAGCCGCTGCTTCCGCTAGGTTCTCCCCTGGAAGCGGCTGTAGCCAAGCTGAATCCAGATGCTTTGTCTCCCAAAGAAGCCCTTGAGGTGGTTTACAACCTGAAGCGCTTATTGGGTGAGTCATGTTGAAAGAACAGGGGATGTTACGTCACGTTTTCACCATTGGAGGCCTCACCCTCTTCAGCCGCATCACGGGGTTTTTGCGGGATTCACTCATCGCTTCTTTTTTGGGGGTCAGCCCCCTGACGGACGCATTTTTTGTCGCCTTCAAGCTGCCCAATTTTTTTCGCCGCTTTTTTGCTGAAGGGGCGTTTAGCTCCGCCTTTGTACCACTGTTTTCAGGCATGGTTGCGCGCCAGGGGCTTTCAGCCGCAACGCGGTATGCCGGGCAAATCCTCACCCTCATGATTGGCGCTTTGCTAACCTTTCTGCTTTTGGTGGAATTTTGGATGCCAGAATTTTTAGGCCTCCTTGCGCCTGGGTTTTCTCAAACCCCGGAGCGCTTTCAAGATGCTGTGGCGTTGGCCCGCATCGCCTTCCCTTACATCTTTTTTGTATCCCTGGTTGCTCTTGTTTCAGGGGTTCTCAACACGCTTCAAAAGTTTGCAGCGGCGGCTTTTTCCCCTGTTTTGTTGAACATCTTCATGGTTGGAAGCCTTTTTGTTCTGGCTCCGTTTGTCCCAACGTTGGCCCATGGGCTGGTTTGGTCAGTCCTGTTTGCAGGTGCCCTTCAGCTGGCTTGGGTTTATGGCGTTTGTGTAAAGCACGGCATTTATTTACGCCCCTGTTGGCCAGTGCTTTCCCCGGATTTGCGAACATTTTTTAAGCTGTTATTGCCCGCGGCCATGGGGGCAGGTATCTTCCAAATCAATTTTTTCGTGGATATGCTGTTTGCGTCTTTGTTGCCGACGGGTTCTATCTCTTATCTTTTTTATGCCGATCGCCTGAACCAGCTTCCCTTAGGGGTGATTGGCATCGCCATCAGCACAGCGCTCTTGCCCAAGCTTTCGAAAGAATTAAGCCTTCAGCACCATGAAAAAGCTTTGGCGCTTCAAAACCGTTCCCTCGAGCTGGGGATGATTCTCACAGTTCCTGCAGCTTTGGGCTTGATTCTCCTGGCCTTTCCTTTGGTGAAGGTGTTGTTTGAGCGCGGCGCTTTTCAGCCCAACGATGTGCGCCACACAAGCCAAGCCCTGATCGCCTTTGCAAGTGGGTTGCCGGCCTATGTGTTGGTGAAAATCTTTAGCACCAGCTTTTTCGCGCGCCAAGATACAAAAACCCCTGTGTGGATTGGTGTAGGGGTTGTTTTGCTGAACATCATACTTATCTTCTTCCTCTACAAGCCTTTGGCCCATGTGGGCATTGCCCTGGCAACCGCTCTTTCTGCCTGGGTGAACGCCGGGTGTTTGGTGGGGATGCTCTGGCACCAAGGACATTTCAGGTGGGAGCAGCGTCTTTCCCAAGCCTTCCAAAAATTGCTGCTTTGTTGCGGGATATTGGTGCTGTTTTTGGAGCTTTCCCGCCCTGCTATAGTTCCCTTATTTGAGGGAGGTCTTCTCTTCAAGATTTTAGGATTGGGGTGTTCCGTTGGAGGAGGAGGGCTTTGCTTCCTCCTGACAGCAGCTATTTTTAAACTTTTTCCTTTCCCATTACGTCTTAAAACAAGAATCTAATGTTTTGTTAAGAAAAAAATAATAGCTTTCTAGCACATATTTCTCTTAAAATGAATCTAGCGTAATTTTTAAAAGGTTTTATGACCATGCCTGTTCCTTCTTGCTTTCCCCAGCAACGTCCTAAAGCACTTTTGTTTGACTGGGACAACACCCTGGTCGATACGTGGCTCACTTGCTATGAAGCGCTTAATAAAACGCTTCTTTTTTATGGTCATGCGCCGCACACCCCTGAGCAATTCAGCAAGCAACCCCATCTGTCGTTAAGGGAAAGCTTTCCTTCCATCTTTGAAGATAAAGCCTGTGAAGCTGAACAGTTCTTTTATGATCAGGTCCATGATACCCATCTGGAAACGCTTCGGCCCTTACCAGGTGCTGAAAAACTTCTGCAATGGGCTCTCCAAAAGGGCGTGTATGTCGGTGTCGTCAGCAACAAAGCAGGGCAGCTTTTGAGAAAAGAGGTTCAACACCTGGGTTGGGGGAAATATTTTGAAAAAATTATTGGATCTTACGACACAGAGGCTGATAAACCATCTCATATCCCGTTGTTGGCAGCTTTGCAGGACAGCTCTCTTGACCCAGGACACCATGTTTGGTTTGTAGGGGACTCATGCGTGGATGTGCAGTGTGCTCAACGCGCGGGTTGCGTTCCTGTCGCCATAGGAGACAACGCTGCAAAACCGGAAGAAATCGTGGTTTTTGGAAAAGATTGCATTCGGCTTAGCCACATTTTATCAGCCTTGCCTGTTGAAGAGCAGTTGCTTGAGGTTGGATAGAGCTTTTTTGCGTCGCTCTCTATTTTCCTTTTCCTGAACTTTCCAGCAGTTGTATAAGAATCAAGATCATCGCCCCCAGGGTGATGGCTGTGTCAGCGACATTGAAAGCAGGAAAGTGGATTTCCTTTAAATGAAAATCAAGAAAATCAATAACCCCACTATAAAGAAGGCGGTCGATCATATTCCCTACGGCTCCGGCCATAATGCAAGTCAACCCGAATCGGGCCCAGGCGCTCTTCACGCTCCGATACCAAACCCCGAGAAAGATTAAAATGCTCAAGGAAATCGCTACCAGTAATAACGTTCCTTCCCGAGATCCCGCGGGAAATAAACCAAAGCTTACCCCTCTGTTTTGCACATGCACTAAATTGAAGAAAGAGGTGAGGACATGATGAAATGACTTAGGAATCCAAGCCAATATAGCTTGCTTGCTTGCTTGATCTAACGCCAAGATACATAAAAAGATCCAGAAATCTTGTTTCCAGAAAGACCGCCCATGAGAAGTTTGGGAAACGGGCGAAAACACATGATCCCTCACAAATCGCCTTTCAAAGCGCTGAATTTTTTTACCCAGCACGCTGACCCCCTAGAGAGAAAGGCGCATAGGGAAGTTCCTTAGCAAGGGCATCGATGGCTTTCAATGTTTCTAATAAGGTAGGCAAATGGCGCAGCGGAATCATATTGGGGCCATCACTTGGGGCTTGGTCTGGATCTGGGTGTGTTTCAATGAATACAGCGGCGACCCCAATCGCCACAGCGGCCCTTGCGAGAGGCTCTACAAAATGACGCTCTCCTCCGCTTTTGCCCCCCAGACCCCCTGGCTGTTGCACAGAATGGGTTGCATCAAAAACCACGGGAAGCCCCGTTTGTTCCAAAATGGGGATGGCGCGCATATCTGACACCAGGGTGTTATAGCCAAAGCTGACACCTCGTTCGCAAAGCAAAATCCGTTGGTTTCCAGCTTCCCAAGCTTTTTGGGCGATGTGGTACATATCCCAAGGGGCTAAAAATTGTCCCTTTTTGATGTTGAGGGCTCTGCCTGTTTGGGCTGCAGCTTGTATTAAATCTGTTTGACGGCATAAAAAAGCAGGAATCTGGAGGACGTCCACCACTTCAGCTACAGGCTTGCATTGGGCTACTTCATGGACATCTGTGAGAACGGGAATGCCAAAAGTCTCCCGGATTTCTGCAAAAATAGGCAGTGCTTGGGACAGCCCAATGCCCCGCTGGCTTTGACCACTGCTCCGGTTTGCTTTATCAAACGAGGTTTTGAAGATAAGCCCCATTTCAAGGGTGCGTGTCATGCTGACCAATGCTTCTGCTACTTCCAGCCCATGGCTACGGCTTTCCAACATGCAAGGACCTGCAATCAGGGCCAACGGTTGTTGATTCCCCAACCGTACAGACCCAACCGTTACACAAGCATCTGGCAATACAAACGAGCGTTCCATCTACACCAGCCTTTCTTCCATTAATGCAGCGCCAATGAACGCAGCAAATAGAGGGTGCGCCTGAAAAGGGCGCGATTTAAATTCAGGGTGAAATTGTGCTGCCACAAACCACGGGTGGTCTGTGCGTTCGATGATTTCTACCAACTCTCCATCTGGAGAAAGGCCTGAAAACACAATGCCTGCTTTCTCCAAAGCGTTTCGATAGGTTGTGTTCACCTCATAGCGGTGACGGTGACGCTCGAAAACCTCTTTCGTTCCATAAATTTCAGCAGCCTTTGAGCCAGGTTGAAGGTGACAAGCATAGTTCCCCAAACGCATGGTTCCCCCCATCCCTTGTCTTTGGTCATACACGTGTTTGCCGTCTGTCTTGACCCATTCGGTCAGAAGGGCTATCAACGGCTCTGGGGTTGGCCCAAATTCTGTGGAGCTCGCCTTGGGAAATCCTGCAAGGCTTCGCGCTGTCTCGATCAAGGCCAGCTGCATGCCAAAACAGATTCCCAAAAAAGGAAGCTTTTTCTCCCTTGCAAATCGAATGGTTTCCATAATGCCTTGGGCGCCCCGTTCGCCGAACCCACCAGGGACAATCAGGCCATGGATATCCCCCAGCTGCTCTTGCAATTTTTTCTCAAGCGCATTTTCAGATTCCTGTTCAAAGCATTCACTGTTGATCAACTTCAAACGAACCGCTACCCGGTTGGCAATGCCGCCATGTACCAGGGCTTCAATCACAGATTTGTAAGCATCTGGCGACAGCACATACTTACCCACAAGGGCAATGGTAATTTCGCCCTCAGGTCGCTCAATAGCCTCTACAACTGCTTTCCAGTTGTCCAAAGAGGGAGGGGAGATCTCTGGAAATCCAAAATAAGCACAAACCTGAGCATCTAGCTGATGGTTTGCATACACGCCGGGAAGCGCATAAATCGTTTTCACATCCGGGGCTTCAATCACCCGAGATGGAGAGATGTTGCAAAACAAGGCAAGCTTAGAGAGGATATCGCTGGAGAGCGGCCGATCACAACGGCACAAAAGAAAATCAGGTTGAATACCAGCCCGCTGTAGTTCTCGCACGGAATGCTGCGCTGGCTTGCTTTTACATTCCCCAGCGGTGGCAATATAGGGGACCAACGCTACGTGGAGAAAAAGCGTTCGCTCAGGCCCCAAGTCATTGCGAAGTTGGCGTATCGCTTCCAAAAACGGAAGGCTTTCGATATCCCCTACAGTGCCCCCAATTTCACAGATGACGATATCGTCTTCAGCCGTGTGGGCCAGAATTCTTGCTTTAATTTCGTCTGTGATGTGGGGAATCACTTGAACCGTTCCGCCGAGATAACCACCTTGGCGCTCCCGGTGTAACACGTTTAAATAGATTTTTCCGGACGTGAGGGTGTCTGCTTCACAGGTAGGGACGCCTGTGAAACGCTCATAATGCCCCAGGTCTAAATCAGTTTCAGCTCCATCTTGGGTCACAAAAACCTCACCATGTTGTTGGGGGCTCATGGTTCCTGGGTCAACGTTTAGGTAAGGATCAAGCTTTCGTAGCCGAACCCGAAAGCCTCGTTCTTTGAGCAAGGCTCCGAGGGACGCAGCGGAAAGGCCTTTTCCTAGGGAAGAAACAACCCCGCCTGTTACAAAAATAAACCGTGTTAACTTCATACCTGTTCCAATAGGTTCATGCTTTCAAACACAAAAACCCCATAACAGGCATAGAGTGCTTGAAATCCGAGGAGATGCCATGGGGCTCCCTTAAGACGGTTTTTTCGTCGTGGGAGCAGAGGAAGGTTTCTGCTTTTTTTCCTGTTTTAAAGGAGTTTTGGAGGCTTTGTCTGGCTTTAAATTTTCGCCAGAACGTTGAGGAGCTTCAACCTTTCCAGACTGGATTACCGGCGCTAGGATTTTCTGTTTTACCTGTTGGCTTGCAAGAATCGACAAAAGCAAGCTGATACCCATAAAAATAGCAGCAAGGATCGCCGTAAGGCGCGTCAAAAAATTAGCCGTTCCGCGAGACGTCATAGCACCCCCTAAGGTGGGGCTACCAAATCCCATGCCGCCGCCTTCGCTTCGCTGCAACAGGATAACTCCAATCATGGTTACGGCAATAATTAAATGAAAAACCAAAAAAAACGTTTGCATGTTGCTTCTTCCGCACGTTATATTTCCTGTCTGCGATCTGACGAATAAACCTAGCGCGATTCCACACAATTGTAAATAGTGTGTAAGGGCTCGTAGAAATGAAATTGAAAGCGTCAAGCATCTGTAAGCTTGTTTTTTAGATGCTTTATAGGTTGAGGTCAGGTCTACGGTTAAGCTGCGATGCAAAAGGAGGGGTGCCAGAGTGGTTGAATGGGGCGGTCTCGAAAACCGTTATACACGCAAGTGTATCGAGGGTTCGAATCCCTCTCCCTCCTCCAAAATTTTGCTGTAGTTAAAGTCGCCAATCTCCTTTCAAATCATGCAATTGTAATCTTGAGTTTCAACAAGGTGCGACACGTTCATCAAACCACAGTTTGCCTTTCCTTCCACAAATGCAGATGATGTTGGATTGGAAGGTGATCATACCAAGTATTACCATTCCACTTTTGTAGAAAATGGGTTTGCTCCGTCTTCCAGAATATCTAAATACTTACGGTAGATATAAGTTTTATCACGTTTTTTGCCACTTATCTCTTCCAATATCCCCATGGATTTCATGTGATTTAGCGCGCTTCTGGCTGTTGGCGCTGTCATTTTCAACTCTTTAGCAAGAAAGGGAACTGTAACTTGTGGTAGGCGTTTCATGTATTCGAGGGCTTGTTCGCATGAAAATCTAGCGCGCCCTAAATGAGATATTTTCTCTAAATCTTTGGTAAAAAGACCATTAATTGCTTCAGCTGTTTCAATGGCTTGTTTTGAAGACTGGTAGATACCAATTAGAAAAAATTCCAGCCATGTTTCCCAAGTACCAGATTCCCGTACTTCTTGCATTAGCTCATAATAGGCAGGGCGATTTTGCTTAAGATAAAGGCTTAGGTATAAGATAGGCTCATCAAGCATACCATTTGCGCATAGAAGTAAGGTTATCAGGAGTCTGCCAAGCCTGCCATTGCCATCCAAAAAAGGATGTATTGTTTCAAATTGAATATGAGCCAGCCCTGCTTTTATGAGGACTGGGATGTTTTCATCATGAAGAAAGTTTTCAAAATCGCCAAGACAATCATTCAAATAATCTACCGGAGGTGGAACAAAAAGGGCGTTACCTGGCCTTGTGCCGCCGATCCAATTTTGTGATCTTCTAAATTCTCCAGGCAATTTGCCGGAACCTCGACCTCCAGAAAGCAGAACACCGTGTATTTCTTTTAAAAGTCTAAGAGATAGCGGAAAGTCACCTTGTAATCGTTCTAACCCATAGTTTATAGCTTTAACATAATTAGATACTTCTTTTACATCTTCAAGAGAGACATCAGGTTTTTGGTGGTGTTCAAATAGCATGAGATCTGAAAAGGAGCTTTGTGTGCCTTCAATTTGACTTGAAAGCAAAGCTTCTTTGCGTACATACATATAGATGAAAAGTGCCGTATTAGGAATGGTCTTATGAATGCTATTTAACTCAGCCAGCCCATGGGTTGCTTTTTCGAGATAAGGATACAGCATCGCTAAATTTATGGGTGGCTCTGGTGGTAGCTTTGGAGGAATATATGCTTTATATGATTCCCCAGTGACTTTTTGCGTAATATATATTCCTACCCTCTGATTCATAAGCTATTTTTTCTTAAGTCATCTGAACTAAGAAATTATACTGAATTATCTTTTCTTAGTCAAGGCTGCAAAGAAAAGATATAGTTTTTTGGGTCTACTTTTTCAAGCTCAATCATGACGCCCGAAGAGCCGTTCTAACTCTTTTAAATTGAGGCGGATAAAGGTAGGACGTCCGTGATTGCATTGCCCGGAGTGGGGTGTTGCTTCCATCTGCCGCAAAAGGGCGTTCATTTCGGGTTTGCTGAGGGCTTTTCCGGCTTTGATGCTGGAGCGGCATGCCACTGAAGCCGCTACGTTTTGTAATAAAATCTGGAGTTTTTCAGGAGCTATTTCGGGGGTTTCCAGAACCTCCAGCTCGGCGGCTAAATCCTGGATCAGGCTTGTCAGATTTTCTAGGGGAAGCATGTCGGGAATCTCGCGTATCAAAACACCATCCTCCCC
>JBOFKH010000281.1:0-2514 GCA_051657225.1 Alphaproteobacteria bacterium | reverse complement strand
AGATATGAATTTGGTGAATACTCGCAACCGGGTTGGCTTGGCTGAACCAAAGCTTCCCGCAGATGTCAAAGCAATTGGCCTGAAAATCAATAAAAAATCGACAAGTATGCTCCAAATTGTAACGTTTCAGTCCCCTGATCAAAGCATGAATATGGTTGACATAACCTCTTACGTGGACATCAACGTTTTGGATACCATTAAGCGAATTCCAGGAGTTGGCGATGCCCAGATCATCAACCCTTTGAACGCTATTCGTATCTGGTTAGACACAAATAAACTGGGGAAACTGTCTTTATCTGTATCCGATGTCATCCAAGCTGTTCGGGAGCAAAATAACCAATATGCAACGGGACGCATTGGGCTTCCTCCTTCCTCTGTCTTGATGGAAAAAAGCTATGGTATCGTCTCTAAAGGAAGGCTGGGAAGCCCAGAAGAATTTGAGCAGATCGTCTTAAAAGCATCTGCTAATGGGGAAATTATCCGGCTTAAAGATGTTGGTCGTGCAGAGCTTGGATCCCAAAATTATGAATTTGCTGGAAAGCTCAACGGTGTCCCCACCCTTATTTTAGCAACATATCTTCAACCTGGCGCCAATGCCCTTGCAGTTGCCCGCCTTATTCGAGAAACTGTCACAGAGCTTTCTAAAAGCTTACCTTCTGGGATTACCTGTGAAATTCCCTATGACACCACCAAATTTATCGAAGTTTCCGTTGAAGAGGTTGTGCATACCCTTTTTGAAGCAGTTGCCCTTGTCTTTTTAGTCGTCTTTCTTTTTCTCCAAAATTGGCGAGCCACCGTTATCCCCATTCTTGCTGTCCCTATTTGCTTGATTGGAGCCCTCATTGGGCTTGCGGCCCTTGGCTTTTCCATTAATACTCTCACGCTATTTGGGATGGTGCTGTCCATTGGAATTGTCGTAGATGACGCCATTGTCGTGGTGGAAAATGTGGAACGCCTGATGCATGAAGAGCATCTCTCCCCCCTTCAAGCAAGCATCAAAGCCATGCAAGAGGTTGGTGGTCCTGTCATTGCCATCGTCCTCATCCTTTGTGCCGTCTTCGTTCCTGTGGGTTTTTTGGGGGGTCTCCTCGGCCAGCTTTACAAGCAATTCGCCATTACCATTGCGATTTCCGTGGTATTTTCTGGAATTGTTGCCCTCACCCTCAGCCCTGCCCTCTCAGCCCTGCTTTTGGAAAAAGCGCCTTCCACCCCGAATCGGTTTTTCCAAATTTTTAACGCGGGGTTTGACCGTGTGCATCGCGCTTATACCCATGGTGCAGCCTATTTTCTTGGAAAACCTTTCTTAGGACTTATTTGCTTTGGGGGTGTCCTCCTCGCTTGCGGATTTTTAGGTAAGATGATCCCAACCAGCCTTGTCCCTGAAGAAGATCAGGGCTATTTGATTATGGTTGCTGGCACGCCACCTGGCACGGCGATTCAAAAAATTGAAGCCATTACAGAACAACTTGAAACCCTTGTCAGGCAACATCCTGCCGTTGATTATGTGACCAGTCTTGGGGGCTTTGACTTAATATCAGGCCAAAAAAACCCTTCCAACGCAACCGTTTTTATTGCTCTGAAAGATTGGAAAGACCGTAAAACAGCAGATCTTAAAGCGCCCGCTGTTCAAGCAGATCTTTCTAAGAAAATTGCCGTCATCCAAGATGCAAAAGTATTTTTGTTCAACCCACCGACAATCCAAGGCCTTGGGTCTGTTGCTGGGTTTGAATTTTACCTAGAAGATCGAGGAAACCGCAGCATTCAAGACATTGAAGCTGTTGCCCAAGCCTTTATTCAGGCTTCTCAAAAACACCCCGCCATCGCACACCTCAGCACAACACTACAAACCGTGCTCCCCCAATACATGGCGAACGTTGATAGAGAAAAAGCAAAATCTCTCGGGCTACCCCTCGATCAGATTTTTGCAACCCTTGCCTCTTATTACGGTGGCTATTATGTTAATGATTTTAGCAAATCTGGACGGGTCTATCAGGTTCAAATCCAGTCAGATGCGCCCCACCGGCTCGCGGCAGATGATTTGAAGCATATGTATGTGCGCTCTAACACAACCCAAACCATGATTCCGTTGAGTGCGGTCCTAACCTTTACCCCCTCCACAGGACCTGTTATGGTCAATCACTTTAATGGAAGCGTAGCTGCTTATTTAAACGGAATGGGCGCTCCCGGTTATAGCTCTGGGCAGTCTCTTCAAGCCATTGAGGAAATTGCAAAAGAGGTGTTGCCAGAAGATATGAAGCTTTCCTGGACAGGTGCCGCATTTCAAGAGAAAAAAACGGGCTATCAATCCCTTTTTGCCATTAGTTTTGGATTGGTCATGGTGGTGCTGATCCTTGCTGCCCTTTATGAAAAATTGTTGCTTCCCATTTCTGTTTTATGCGCCATACCTTTCGGGGTCCTCGGCGCTCTGTTAGCAGTGTTTTTTGCGGGCCTTACCAACGATATCTATTTTCAAATAGGTCTCTTAACCCTTGTAGGGCTTTCCGCCAAAAACTC
>JBOFKH010000280.1:0-2108 GCA_051657225.1 Alphaproteobacteria bacterium | reverse complement strand
GAACTCATCATCTGCAATAGGAAACGTATTCCATGGGATTCTATCTTGATACATTTTGAGAGATAATAAAATGTTTTCATATTCATCTGGAACAAATCCAAGAAAACGTGATATGACTGATCTACCATTTGGTTCATTATTTTTAAAATTGAATAATTTATTAGTTGGTACACCGCCATTATATTTTTTCAAAAAATCTCTATACTCTTTAGGAAATTTAAAGCCTAAATATTGTTCAAACGTTTCTAAAATAAAATCTTCTAAATTAGGGTTTGGCTTTTCAAACATCATTGCTTACCTTGTTTTCCTTTTACGATTGCCACACCACCTGTGTGATTAACAGCTTTGTGCAATTTTTCGGGAATCAACACCATCGTTTGCCCATCATGGTGGTGATGCCAAGTATGTTCGTCTGGCGTTTTTTCAAAACCAAAAAATTTATTCGCTATGTTTTTATCAATAGTTCTATCCCCCGTCATTTTAATCTTCACTTTCTTCGTAGCATACCTTGAAAAATCAGGATGTCCAGTCCCGGTGAAGGGCACGCTGTGGGGATATTTTTGGCGTAAATCTTCAGGCAATTTTTCTAATGGGTAGGTGTTTCCGGCATATTCGTAATTCTTCGGTTTTTGGTTGTTGATGGGGCGAACCCGCGGGTGGACCTCCTTTTCCACCCGGGAAATCTTAATCGGGCCGGTTAATGTTTTGCCTGTTTTGCCGATGGCGGCGAGGGCTTGGGCTTTGCTTGGAACCACGGCTCCGAGAGCGCCAACGGTGAAGGCTGCTCCGTGGGAAGCTAGGGTTTCGTTGGCATTGAGGGATTTGAGGGCGTCGCTGGCAACCTCACCAGTCCACTGGATGCCGCTGGAAACCCACTCATTGACCAGGCTCAATTTGCCGTTCGTGATGGCATCTAATTCCCGATAGGCAAAATCTTTAATCACGCCTGTGTGGTAGGCGCCCACTAAAAATTGCTCAGCCTCATTCAGATTTTCAAAGCCGACGGCGCGCTCTTTTTCAAGGGCTGCCTGGGTTGCGCCCTCAATTTCTGCAAGAACTTTTTGCCCCTCTTCCGTGTTCGCAGCAACGGCCAAGCCACCACCAATAGCCCCAGTCAGCAACCAATTGTTCTGCAAAGCCGTGTCGGCCGTCGCGATGGCTGTCGGGACGTCCTGTTTGCTCAAAAGCGCGCCGGTTGCCGCGGCAATTTTGCCATAATCTGCGCGGGTTTCGCGAGTGAGGCTCTCAGGCAAAGCCTCCGCAACAACTTCCCCAATCACAGAGCCAAGGGCACCGGCGGCGGCGCCTTTGCCAGGGTTTTTGGGGTCGAGGATCGCGCCAGCGGCAGCGCCCGCAAGGGCGTGGCCTATCTTGTGGGTGACAGAATCAAGGCCGGCCTTGCGAAGGACCCCAAGCTCATTGCCCACCGATGCCTGCACTGCGCTGGAGGCCGCCAGCAATCCTGCGGTTTTCAAGGCATCCTTCGCGCTGCCGCCGTTGATGGCAAAGGAGACTGCCCCAGCTTGCAGCCCATAGCCTAAGTGCTGGACTCCGTGGGTCGCCAGATTTTCTGCAAAATTCGCAGAAAAAATCCCGCCTTCAGGGGCTGGACCCACCAGCCCCGCCGTCGCGATGGCTGTGGCAACAGACTTCAAAGCCGTGGGCTTGCCGAGGTCTTCAACCGCTTTGAAAACATTGCCCTGATGGTTCACCGTTCCCACGATTGTTGCAGCATTGGCGGCTTGAAGGCTGGTTTTTGTGGCGGAAATTTCTTCCATAGGCACAAAAACCCTGGCGTTCGCCAGGGTGTGGAGGAGGATCAGACAGTAAGAAAAGAAGCGCTTCAAGAAGTTTTATTCACAATCTTCAAAAGCTGCCAAGATAGCACGTCCTAATTCCTCCGGATCTGTGGAGCAAAGGCGGGCTTTTTCTGGAATTGGCTGAAAATCTCCAGCATCTTTAATTTTTGTCGTATTTTTATAAGGCGTTAGTTTGATTTCGTTTTGTTGGCTTACCTCCAATCTAATACTTTTGGCTTGTTTAGCGAACGATCGCCAAGACTTAATTTGCATGGCTTTATTGTGCTCTGCATCAAATTGTTTAAATTC
>JBOFKH010000279.1:0-1705 GCA_051657225.1 Alphaproteobacteria bacterium | reverse complement strand
ACTTGGGGGGGCAAAACATTCGGGTGAACGCCCTTTCGGCAGGGCCTGTGAAGACTTTGGCAGCCTCAGGTATAGGAGACTTTAACTATATCTTGAAATGGAACCAGTATAATGCTCCCTTGAAGCGGAATATAACCCTTGAAGACGTTGGCGGAAGTGGTCTCTATTTGCTCAGCGATCTTTCTTCGGGCGTTACGGGAGAAGTCCACTATGTGGATTCTGGCTATCATGTCGTGGGCATGAAAGCTGTGGATGCGCCTGATATTGCGACGGTGATTTGATCGGCTTGGGCCGCCAACCTTAAAAAAGGGTTTGTTCATGGGAAGGTTTTTTCGGTTTCTTCGTAAGCTGGCGGTAAGATTGTGCGCAACCCTTGGGTTTATGCTGCTTTTGAGTATCGTTGGATTTTGGGTATTCCGCAGCGTGGTGCAACCGCGTTTTGCTTTGCAGGAGACGAACGTTTTAGAGCTTTCTCTAAAAGGAAGCTTTATGGAAGGGGTCTCCTTGAATCCTCTCCAACAGCTGCTAGAAGGGGGAAGGACGTCTTTCTATCAAACCCTAACGGTTTTGGAGCATGCTTCGAAAGATCCTCATGTCTCAGGGCTTTTCATCACCCTTGAGAACCCTGAGCTGGGCCTTGCGCAACTTCAAGAGCTTCGTGCCCTTTTCAAAACATTTCGCGAAAACGGCAAATTCGTGCATGTGCACACCCAAAGCTTTGGAGAGCTTTCTCCTGCGACGCCTCTTTATTACCTGGCCAGCGTTGCGGACCATATCTCCATCCAACCTTTGGGGATGGTTTGCGTTACGGGGCTGAGCATAGAGACGCCTTTTTTAAAAGGTCTTTTAGATTGGGCGGGGGCCCAAGCCCAATTCGCCAAGCGAGAAGCTTACAAATCTTTTCCTGAAATGTTTACGGAAAAGAAGATGAGCGAGCCTTCTAAGCAAGCTCTAACAGCGCTCCTCCACGCTTTGTCCCAGCAGCTGGTCCAAGGTATTGCCGAAGACCGCAAGCTTTCTGCTGCTCAGGTTGAAACGGTTTTTGCTAATGCTCCCTTGTCAGACGAGGAGGGGAAGGAGGCTAAGCTGATCGACGCCATCTGTTATGAATCAGAAGCTCTAGCGTTGGCCCAAAAAAAGGCGCAGATGGCGCCTGTTTTGGCATTTTCCACGTATAAAAAGATGGTGCGGCAGGCGGAGGGAAAGCTTGGGCGTAAAAGCGCCTCTGTTGCGTTGGTTTTTGGAGAAGGGATGATTCTCCAAGAGGCGCCTCCGGGAATGTCTCCCTTAGGCTCAGGCCAAGAAGCCATTGCGGCTATTCCAACCCTCCGGCTTTTTGAGAAACTTGAGCAGGACCCAGACATTAAAGCGCTGGTTTATCGCATCGATAGCGGCGGCGGGCACGCTCTCGCTTCGGATAGCATCCGAGAAGGGCTCCAACGGCTTCGCAAGGCTGGTAAAAAAGTGGTGGTTTCCATGGGGAACGTGGCAGCTTCCGGGGGGTATATGATTGCCCTGGGGGCTGATCGCGTCCTGGCAGAGCCTGCAACCCTCACAGGATCTATCGGCGTGTTTGGGGGGAAGTTAAACCTGGAAGCTTTTTGGAAAAAATTTGAGATTGGCTGGGACGGGGTTTCGACCCATCCCCAGGCTTCTATGGCCAGCTTGAACCGGCCTTTTTCTGAAAAAGAATTTAAGCTTTTAG
>JBOFKH010000278.1:0-7984 GCA_051657225.1 Alphaproteobacteria bacterium | reverse complement strand
GAAAAGCCTCAAAAATAGTATTCGTATCTTTTGCAGAAGCCGGTAGACCCGTTGCGGGGTGAACTCGCACCAACCGAACACCAGGGGGAATTTTAAATGGTGTGACTGCAAGCCCTTCAAAAGCTTCTTTGCCAAATTCAAGAAATACGGGCGCTGCCACGCGAGATCCCGTTTCTTTATCTCCCAGGGTTTTAAAGTCATCGTGCCCAATGAAGATGCCGACGACAAGCTCTGGTGAAACGCCTACAAAAATGCCATCGCGGAAAGAATTGGTTGTGCCTGTTTTCCCTGCCAGCGGCCTGCCGAGTTCTCGCAGCAGCCTGCCCGTTCCCCGCTGAATCACCCCTTCCAGCATCGAGATCAACTGATAGGCAGCAACAGGGTCTACCACCTGGTCCCGTTTGTCCACGATGGAAGGAGGGG
This sequence comes from Alphaproteobacteria bacterium, assembly GCA_051657225.1. Lineage (GTDB taxonomy): Bacteria > Pseudomonadota > Alphaproteobacteria > Holosporales > JBOFFI01 > JBOFFI01. The sequence continues at coordinate 7,561 of JBOFKH010000278.1, read as the reverse complement.
TTGGTTGAGCCTCAAAGCTTTCCTGACAGCCTTTACAGGTTCGGGTTTCTGCATTGAACAAAATCTGGCCATGGCGGTTGTGGATAAGGTCAATAAAAGTAGGCGCAATCCGCTTTCCACCATTTGCAACCATGCCATAGGCGGTGGTTAAGGCAAGGAGGGTAGACTCCCCTGCACCCAATGCCATGGCAAACTGACGAGGCATCTTTTTCATAATCCCCAAGCGCTCTGTTAAATCAGCGATCCGCTTAATCCCCACATATTCGGCTGCCAAGCGAACTGTCACCACGTTGCGTGATTTCTCCAAAGCAACCCGAAGGGTTGTTGGGCCATAAAATTGCTTGGTAATGTTATTAGGTTGGTAAAACCCTAGCCCTCGCCCCAGGGGAATGGAAATGGGCGCATCATTCACCAAGGAAGAAGGGGTCATCCCCTTTTCAAGGGCTGCGAGGTAAACAAAAGGCTTAAAAGCAGAGCCAGATTGACGCATGGCAAGGGTTGCTCGATCAAATTGACTTGATTCAAAGCTGTATCCTCCAACCAACGCCAAGATGCGCCCTGTAAGAGGGTCTAAAACAACCACCCCGCCATTGGCCTGTGGCATTTGTTCCAGGGTATAGCGTCCCTTCGCATTCGATGGCTCAGGTGGGTTTAGATCAGGCTGTACCAATACGATGTTACCCCGCTCTAAAACATCTGAGGCTTTGCGAACCTCTTGACCAACCCTCCCTTCTTTGAGGGCCCGCCGGGCCCACTTCAGGTTCTCCAGAGGGATATGCCCGTAATCTCCATTTTGCAGCACAATTTCCGCTTTGCTTTGTGTTACCTGCAAAACAAGCCCCATAACCCAGGGAGTAACCCCTGGTGGAGCCTGCATTTTCCCAAAAATCTCTGTCCATTGGCGCATCTGAAAGAGGGATAAATGCCGCACGGGGCCGCGCCACCCGTGGCGCCGGTCATAGGATTTGAGCCCCGTTTGAAGCGCTTTTTCAGCAATCTTTTGAAGCCTAGGATTCAAACTGGTCTTGACCACCAAGCCTTCTTTGTAAAGTGCTTTTTCCCCATAGCGTTGAACCAGCTGGCGCCGCACTTCCTCTGCAAAATAGTCTGCAACCACCACCTGTTCCACGCCGCGTTTGCGCAAAAGGATGGGTTCTTGCTGGGCCTTACGCCCTTCCTCAAAGGTAATGACGCCTTCTTCCACCATGCGCCCAATCACCCAGTCTCGCCTGGATTTAGCAAGGGTTGGGGCTTGGATAGGATCATAACGGCTGGGTGCCTTAGGAAGCCCTGCCAGAAAAGCAGCCTCTTCTATGTTCAGCTCTTCTAAAGATTTGTTAAAATAGGTGAGGGCAGCGGCGGCGATGCCGTAAGCGCCCCTGCCCAGATAAATCTCATTCAAGTACAGCTCGAGAATTTTGTTTTTAGAAAAGGCTTTTTCAATTCTAAGGGCGAGGATTGCTTCTTTGATTTTTCGCTCCAAGGACACTTCATTGGAAGCCAACAAAAAATTCTTGGCCACCTGCTGGGTGATGGTGGAGGCGCCAACAGGACGCTTTTGGCCTCGATTCGCGAGATTTGTGAGGGCCGCTCGCCCAATCCCCAGGATGTCTAAACCAAAATGTTCATAAAAGTTTTTATCCTCTGCTACCAAAAACGTTTGGATGACGGAGGGGGGCACAGCACTCACAGGGATGAAGACCCGTTTTTGTTCCGCATATTCTCGAAAGAGCCTTCCATCGCTGGCATAAAGGCGGCTTAGCACGGGGGGTTCATATTGAGCTAATTTTTCATAATCTGGAAGCCCTTGGCCGTAATGGTAGAAAATCCAAAATACAGCACCGCAGCCCGCGAGAAACAGGAGCACAATCCATGTAAATATCCAACTGATAAGCTTTAAAAGCATAGAAGTTGATCACCTTCTAAAAAAACGAAGTAAATTGATTTTCCCTTTTTTTTCACAAAATTTTCTTAATATTACAATTTTTTTGTTTCCAGGCCTAGCGGATTTTCAACGTCGAAAGCCCGATTAATGCGAGGAGAATCGCAATAATCCAAAACCGAAAAACGATGGTGGGTTCTGACCAGCCTTTTTTTTCGAAGTGGTGATGAATAGGGGCCATTAAAAAGATGCGGCGGCGGGTTTTTTTGTAAAACACAACCTGCAGCATCACAGACAAGGCTTCTACCACAAAAAGGCCTCCCACGATGGCCAGCACAACTTCGTGTTTGGTGATCACAGAAATGGCGCCCAAACACCCCCCCACAGATAAAGAGCCTGTGTCCCCCATAAACACCATCGCGGGTGGCGCGTTGTACCATAAAAAACCAAGGCCTGCGCCAATAAGGGCACCACATAAAACGGACAATTCTCCAGCGCCCGGCACAAAGGGGAGCTGCAGATAGTTGGAAAATACACCATGCCCAACAGCATAGGCAATGACACAAAAAACCCCTGCAGCAAGCATGACAGGACCAATGGCTAGCCCGTCCAACCCATCTGTCAGGTTAACTGAATTGGAGGTTCCCACCATTACAAACGTTGCGAAAAAAGGAAAAAACCAGGCGAGGTTCAAAAAAAAGCTCTTGAAAAAGGGAAAGGCCAAATGAGTAGAGAGAGCAGGGGGGGAAAGCGCCATAATACCGAGAGAAGCTGCTATACCTATCCCTACTTGCAGAATTAATTTCCAGCGCCCTGATAAACCTTGTGTGTTGGCTTTGGATAACTTTAGAAAATCATCCACAGCTCCAATGGCACCAAAGCCAAGGGTGACGGCCAGCACGATCCAGATGTAAAGGTTGCGGAGATCACACCACAAAAGCGTGCTGAACGTTAGAGCTAATAAAATGAGCCCTCCCCCCATGGTGGGTGTACCTTGTTTGGTTAACAGGTGGCTCGCAGGGCCATCGTCTCGAATGGGCTGCCCGCCCTTTTGCTGAGATTTAAGCCAGGTAATGAAAGGGGCCCCGAGGAAAAAAGAGAGGAAGAACGCTGTCATCAACGCTGCAATCGTCCTAAACGTTAGGTAGCGAAAGAGATGTGCCCCCAGAAGGTGGTCTCCCCAAAGCAGAGAAAAAACATAAATCATACCCAAATAGCCTTTTGCATCACGCCATCATTTTTTTTACACGTTGTAACCCAACGTCAACCAAAGTCCAGTCTTTTTTTATAAAATAAAATGCGTCGATCAGGGGAGGTGAGCTATAAGACGAATATCATTGTTTTGAATCATTGCCTTAAAATGGAGCACGTCTTCTTTACAATCTAGGCACTCACTTGAAGAAGAAGTTTCAAAAGATGGCGCAGATCCAGCGTTTACACGACGTTCAATACTGATTAAGTTCCCGCCATCGCATGGCCTGTCTAAATCTTTCAACACAATGCTGCCGCCTTTGGGAAGCTGAATTTCATGCTGGAAGCCTTTGGTCTCATGATGAAAAAAAGGAGGTGTTACCTCCACACAGCTCCCCGGGGCAAGCACAACAGACGTAGGTGTTGTGAGCAATTGTCGAATAGCTGCAGGCGCAGTCCCCACATTTTCATAAGTTCCATAAATTTTAGCAAACCCCTGGGCTTGCAAAGCGTAAACCCCAAAACCGATGAAAAAAAAAGCCGTTTTTAACACAGAAAGTCTTCTTTATGTTTAATTCATTGTTTTAAAACTATTTTTAAGAAAAAAAAGATAAAAAAACGTTAAAAATAGTTGTATTAATTTTCCAGACGGATTATGTTTTTCAAAAATCAATCTTGACATAAAAAGTTTACTATTTGTGTGGATTTTCCTCTTCTTTTGTTTTGCGATGCCTTGTGTGGCCCAAGCTGATGAAACTAAAAAAGCTTCTCCTGCTGCCAGTTCTGCTTTTTTAACCCCGGAAGAAGTCTCCAGAGCTTTATCGCCGCAGCTAGAACCTAAAGCAGAACCTCAGAAAAAAGAAGCTAAACGTCTCAAAACACTTGTCCTTGATGCGATCTTGTTCCAAAATCCGGAAACTTGGACCCTGTGGCTCAACGGAATTCGTATCTCAAGTGAGACACGCAAAAAAAATCAAGCGATTCTTCCAGGGCTTCATTTACTTAAAGTTGAAGAAAGTTGTATCACCGTTTCAATCTGCCAAACAGGCCAATCGGAACAAACGATTAAGCTATTCCCCGGAAAAAAATATTTGTTACCTTGAGCAAAAAAATTTTAGCAGATTGGAGGGCGGAGCTTCTAATCTAAAGCTTCGTCCTCCAGAGCATTGGCCTGTATAATAAAATTAACATCTCTTAAGGGTGCATCTGGAGCAGCAGCTTCGTAGAGATTGGGTAATTTGGGTCCTATAGCTTGTTCAGTTTCTGGTGCAAGGCCTAATAAGCTTACGCAACGCTCAATAATTTTTGCCCCAAGGGGTGCGGCAATCCACCCAGCTGTGGCATACCCATAGGTTGATGCATTGGGCTGAGGCCGATCCAACGTCACCAACAAGATATATTCCGGGTCATCAATAGGAAAAGCCCCTACGAAAGAGGTTAGGTTATTTTTCTGACGGTACCGCCCTTTTTCTTTCAGGTTGGCTGTGCCTGTTTTCCCTCCTACGGCATACCCCTCCACCGCAGCTTTTTTGGCTTGCCCCTCTAAAACTGCCAATCGCAAAAGGTGGCGCATAGCCAGGGCTGTTTTTTCTGAAACCACTTGCTCTGCAGGTACGTTGCAAGGGTCAGTCACAAGAGAAAACGTCAAAGGGCGCTTGTGCCCATCTAAAATAGCAGCAATGCTCTGGGCTATATGCAACGACGTGACAGAAATGCCATAACCGTAGGAAGCCGTGATGACAGTTGGCTCCCGCCACATCTGCAGGGAAGGCACTAGAGGTGCTCCCGTTTCTGGCAGCTCGATCTTCACAGGCTCAAAAAAGCCAAGCTTTTTGAAAAAAGCACGTTGGGCCTGGGCGCCTGCATGGAGCGCCATCTTCGCATTGGCAATGTTGGAAGAAAAAATAAAGGCTTCCAAAACCGAAAGGGGGCGGTTTTTCCCTTTAAAATCTCTCACCAAAAACCTTCCCACCGGCAAGGGGCAAGAAGCATCATAGTGAGAATTCAGGTTCGCGATCCCGTTTTCCAGCACCATAGCCGTGTTGTGGATTTTCAAAATAGAGCCAAACTCGTACACACCTGTGGTATTGCGATTAAAAAAAGCGTCAACGTTTGCTTGGGAAGGTTTATTTAAGTCAAAATCGGGGAGAGAAACCATAGCCAGCACCTCTCCCGTTTTGACTTTGACTAAAACCCCATTTCCTCCCTTGGCTTGAAACGCGTCAATTGCGGCTTGAATTTCTTCCCACATGACATGCTGCAGCCGAACGTCTACGCTTAAGCGTACGGGTGCATCCTGTTGCTGAAGCAAAGGTTGCATCCCTTTTTCAAGGCCCGAAAGGCCATGATGGTCTACACTGGTCAAACCCAGCACATGGGAAAAAAGAGACCCGTGGGGATAAACCCGTTTTTGGTCTTTGATGACGTAAAGCCCAGGAACACCCAGATGCAATACCTTTTGGTAAAGCCCAGGGGTTAGGTGTCTTGCAATCCAAACGAAACGCTTGGGAGAAGCAAGTTTTTGTTTGAGGGATTCAGCGTTCAAATGAGGAAAAAGCTTGCGAATCTGGGTGGTTGCTTCTGAAATATTCAAGATGACTTTTGGGTCCGCGTAAAGAGAAAAGGTCTTTAAGCTGGTGGCAAGGAGCTGGCCCTTTCGGTCCACAAAATCGTTCCGGGGAAGGGAAAATGATTTGTTTAAGCAGGCGGTTTCTTCCATAGAGGAGGACCTTATGCCCAAATCAACCAAACGCCAGCAAATTCCTCCAAAAATGCCGACAAATAAAACCCCAAGCAACACAAGACGTGTATGGGCTGTTTCCAGGATATGGGCCAACTGAGCCTTAGCCTTAAAGGGCTTCCAGATGGTCAAAGGATCTTTAAAATTGGGGCGTTTTACCATCTATCTATCCAAAAACGAGCGGATTAAAACGCACTTTACAAGCATAGTTGCACATCATTGAGATCTATTCTTCCCCAGAGCTGCTTTGGGAGATGGTCTGGGCATAGCGAGCTTGCACCACGTTTAAATCCCCCACTGCTGCAACTTGTTGTTTATCAGGGGGAAGGATGTGGAGGTATTTCTGGGCAAGCTGTTGAAGCCTGCCTGGGTTGTTTAAATAGCCCCACTCTGCGTGTAGCACCTTGATGGATTCTTTGGTTGCCACCGTTTTTTGGTGCACGTTTTTCAAACGCGTTTCCAAATCAATCACCTTATATTTAATATGGAAAAGACCGCCTCCCACCACGACGACAAAACAAAACACAAGGATATTGAAAAAATTTATCATGGCCTTACCTTATCTGCCCACCCAGGGGCTGTTGTGCGCGTTCCCCACCGCAGACACGCTGAACGCGCCCGGGGGTTACGCTGACATTCCTCCACAGAGGAACGAACAGGTTTGCGCTGCAAACACTGAAAGCTGGGTGCAAGGGTTTCTAAAACCTCGCGCCCTTGGGGGGCTTTTCGATGCCCTCCTAAAATCAATAAAAAATCCTTCACAAACGCGTCTTCCCCTGAATGGAAGGAGACGACAATCAACACCCCTCCGGGGGCTAGAAGGGTCTCGCTAGCGCATAAGCCTTCCCACAGTTCTTCAAGCTCGTTGTTGATATAGATGCGCAGCCCTTGAAACGTGCGCGTCGCCGCATCAATTCCGGAAACATCTTGCTTCACCACTCGCCTGACGAGGGAGGCGAGCTGTTGAGTTGTGGTGAAGGGGAGGGTTTTGCGATCCTCAACAATGGCCCGGGCGACGGCTCTGGACCTGCGTTCCCCTCCATAGTGCCACAAAATGTCTGCCAACAGTTTTTCTGAAGCTCCATTCACAACATCCGCTGCAGTTTGGGTGTTAAGCCCCATCCGCATATCAAGGGGGCCTTGCTTTTGGAAAGAAAATCCACGAGAGCCATCATCCAATTGGGGAGACGAAACGCCTAAATCAAAGACAATGCCTTGAACGGAGTGGATTCCATGCAAAGCTGCCACATTCACCAATTCAGCAAAGCGAGCATGGGAGAGGGTCAAGCGCTCTTTATAGCAGTCCTGCAACAGCTGACCAGCTTCAATGGCTTGGGCATCACGATCCAGCGCCAAAACGCGACAGGAGGCAGCTTCTAAGAAAGCCTTGGTATAGCCCCCACGTCCAAAGGTGGCGTCTACATAAATGCCGTGATCTTGGGGATTCAGAAGCTCTAAAACTTCCTTTAGCATTACTGGCTGATGTTCAAAGGAAGGGCTCATGAGGCCTCCCCCGAAGATGAGGAGGGGAGAAGTGCCCCGTGCAGCGTGCCTTTTTTCTCTTTCAACCGCTCTCGGGCTGCTTGTTGATGCTGCTTAAACCGCTCAGGGTCCCAAAGCTGGAACGTGGCGCCTCGCCCCACAAAGGCCACTTGCTCTGAGAGCCCCGCGTGTTCGCACAATAGTTCAGGAAGCATCACACGCCCTTCCCCATCGAAAGGAAGCTGGTGAGCATCTGCAAAAATACT
>JBOFKH010000277.1:0-2047 GCA_051657225.1 Alphaproteobacteria bacterium | reverse complement strand
CAAAAACCTGAGGAAAAAAGCCGCCTGAAAGAGCTGGTGTTTTACGTCTCAGACCCTAAAAAAGCGACGGAGCGGTTTGAAGCTTTCAAGATTTTGGCAGAAAGCACCCATTTTTCCAGGCGTCTCATCTCAGAACCAGGCAATGTCATTTATCCGGACACCCTTGCGAAGGAAGCTGAAACTCTCAAAACATGGGGTGTTGAGGTAGAACGCTTAGACCAACATGCCATGAAAAAGCTTGGCATGGGAGCCCTGTTGGGCGTCGCCCAGGGAAGTGCCCAAGAACCTTATTTGGTTGTGATGAAATGGCAGGGGGCAGACAGCAAAGCAGAAGCTCCCGTTGCTTTTGTGGGCAAAGGCGTCACCTTTGACACAGGCGGTATCTCCTTGAAGCCTGCCAACAATATGGAAGATATGAAGGGGGATATGGCAGGGGCCGCAGTGGTGATTGGTCTGATGCAAGCCCTAGCACGCCGCAAAGCAAAGGTGAATGCCGTAGGGGTGGTTGCCTTGGTTGAGAACATGCCTTCTGGAACGGCCCAACGTCCGGGAGACATTGTCACGTCCATGTCTGGGCAAACCATTGAAGTGCTGAACACTGATGCAGAAGGACGATTGATCCTGGCAGATGCGCTGTGGTATACCCAAGATCGCTTTAACCCCAGGTATATCGTGGACCTTGCAACACTCACCGGTGCTATGCGAGTGGCCCTGGGAGAGGCTTACGCAGGATTGTTTGCAAATGATGATATCCTGGCCGAGCAGCTGGCCAAAGCAGGTGAAACCGTTGGAGAACCCCTCTGGCGATTACCCCTCGCGAAAGCCTATGACAAAGTCATCGACAGCCCTGTTGCGGATATGAAAAACATTGGAACCCCCGGCTATGGCGCGGGAAGCATTACCGCAGCCCAATTCCTCCAACGGTTTGTCAACAAAAAAGCCTGGGCACACCTGGATATTGCAGCAGTAGACATGGCCTCAAAAGACACGCCTTTGTGGGCGAAAGGAGGTGGAACGGCTTTTGGTCTTCGTTTGTTGAATCGATGGGTTGAAACTCTGGAACAGAAGCAATAGAAAATCCATCAAATTAAAGTGGAACCATGACGGCTTCAATTTTTCAAGACCAAACGCCCGTGCGTTCCAAAGATTTGCTGGTGGAGCAGTTTGAAAAAAGCTGTAAACCAGAGCAAAAAATAGGGTTAGAAGACGAAAAATTTATCTATACGGAAGCCAACTTCCAAAGGCTTGGGTATGAAACTTCCCCCGGTTCTTTCTCGATCCCCACCTTGCTGAGAGAGATGGCGCGTAACCAGCCAGGCTGGGAACCTGTTTTGGAGGAAAACAACTGGATTGGTCTTTCAGGAAAACAGACGCTGGGAATGATCAGTCTTGAACCAGGGGGACAGCTTGAATTTGCAAGCCATCCATGGACCTCCCTTCATGAGCTTTGGGAAAATTATCAAGGCTATCTCCGGCTGTTAACCCAGGTTACCCAGCAGCAAGGCCTTTTGGTTTTAAACAGCGGAGTTGATCCGTTAACCCCGCTATCAGCGGCACCCCAGGTGCCCAAACAACGCTATAATGTGATGCGCGCCTACATGCCTCAACAAGGCACTCTGGGGCTTTGGATGATGCATCAAACCTGCACCACCCAGGTTAGCCTTGATTTCGCAACAGAGCGAGATATGGTTCAAAAAATGCGCTTGGGGTTGTTGCTTCAGCCCCTGGTGACAGCACTGTTTGCTAATTCGCCTTTTCGTGAAGGGAAGCTGAATGGTTATGAGAGCTATCGGGCCCATATTTGGACACAAACAGACCCCCAACGATGTGGTGCTTTACCGTTTGTTTTTGAAGCTGGGATGGGCTTTGAGCGCTATGTTGACTATGCCCTGGATGTCCCCATGTATTTTCTTTACCGAGAAGGTATGTATCACCCGGTTCAAGAGGGCCTCACGTTTCGACAATTTATGGAAAATCCAGATAAGGCGCCCCTCCCGACAGAGCCGCTTCTTTCAGACTGGCAGCTGCACCTAACAAAGCTTTTTCC
>JBOFKH010000276.1:0-11116 GCA_051657225.1 Alphaproteobacteria bacterium | reverse complement strand
CAATTGCTCTAAGAAAGGCATAATTAAATTGCTTGGCGTTGCAAAGCCAATGCCGCTGGATGCGCCCGCAAAAATAGCTGTATTTAAACCAATTAATTTGCCATCTAAATTTACCAAAGCCCCCCCAGAATTACCTGGGTTGACCGCAGCGTCTGTCTGGATAAAAGCCCGAAAATCTTCATCTTGGGATTGGCTTTTTGCAAGGGCTGAAATAATACCGCTTGTAACTGTTTGACCAATACCAAAAGGGTTACCAATGGCTAAAACGAAATCCCCCACTTCGGCTGTGTCAATATCTTCAAGTTCTAAAAAAGGGAATTTTTGGTCATGGGTTTTTAAAATTCTTAAGATTGCTAAATCTGCGGGAACATCTTTTGCAACAACCGTAGTTTTAAATTCTCTTTTATCCGAGAGAACAATAAAAATTTCTTGAGCCCCCCTAATGACATGCTCGTTGGTGACCACAAGACCTTCTGGATTTATAATGACACCGGAGCCCAGAGAATTTTGAGCTTGTTTATCAAAAGATCCGCCATCTTTGAGCAAATCACCCATAAATTTTTGGAAAAAAGGGTCTTTTGAAAAAGCATGGGGGATGGTAGGGGGAGCCACAACCCGCAGTGCATAAATATTTACGACAGCTGGCACCGTTTTCTTCACAATAGGAGAAAAAGAAAAAGGAGCAGCGGACGATCTAGAAAAAGGGGTTAGACAAGCTAACCAACATAAAGCAAAAAAGAACGCCCAAATCGGTTTAACGTTTTGGCACATAAAATCATCTTAACTTTTTTTCTATTAATATCTTTATTCTCTTAAAAAAAGATTAAAAACAAAGCATAATCGTTCTTTTGGTAATTTTTTCTTTAGGAAAGATGGTGGGCCTGGCAGGAGTCGAACCCGCGACAACACCGTTATGAGCGGCGCGTTCTACCGTTGAACTACAGGCCCTTTGGGTTTGCTATATGCAACTAACGCAACGACGTTTTTACCCTATTTCTTAAGCTCATTTAAGCATTATCTATATTTTGAAATAGGTCAAGAGAAGGAATTAAAGTGAAGCATAAAATTTTCTCAACGCAACAGATCACAAAAGGTTATGAAAAATTTTAAGTTTAAATTAAAAAAACTTTATGTATCCAGCAAGCGCTGCCACCACCCTTTTTTACGGTTCTTAAGGGCTTCAGTTGAGCTAGCTCCAGTTTTTGCTGATGCGCTGTTGGCGTTAACCGCTTCATTTTGCTTAGGTTTTATTTCAGAGATTTTAGGATCTGCCAGGAGTGCTGATGAGACGTTATTCCCATTCGCTGCACCGCTTTCCTGAGATTTAGGCCGTGCACCTCCTTGGCGGGAATACCGGCTTCGAGATCTGCGCCTTTGGGTTCCAGGCTCCTTAGGTCCCTGGGCAGTTTGGGAGGATTCATTCGCTGCTTTGGACTCACTCACGGGCTGCGTGGAAGGTTTTACATCGGCTCTAGTTTCATGCATAAGCGGGCGTTGTGAAGGTTTTGCATCAGTTTTGGAAGGCTGTTTTTCAATCCTAACCTTGACTACCTCCTGGGAGGCTTCACTTTTTTTGGTTTCAACTTCAGATTGGGTCCCTTTTTGCTCCCTTTCTCGGCGGTTACGATCCCTATTACGTCGGTTCCGCTTTTTGGGTTTCTCTGCATGGTTTGCTGAGGGGTTCTCCTTTTTATCTTCTGTAGAATAGGAAGCATCTTCAAAAATTTCCTGTTTGAGCTCTTCCGCAACTTTTTCCAGAATTTTTTCGCCAGAAGCCTCCAGACGAAAATCAGGCGGGATAAGGGTGTCATCTTGCAAAACCTGAACGGTTACTTGATAACGAACCTCAAGCTGCGCTAATGAAGCGCGTTTTTGATTTAGGATATACATGGCAACAGGCGTGGGAACAAAAGCCCGAACTTGGCTCTGCTTTTCTTCAACGCACTGTTTTTCAATAGCCCTTAACAGGCGTAAAGCTGAAGACTCCACAGAGCGCACAAGTCCTGTTCCACGACATTGGGAACAAGGCATGGTGCTGGCTTCGATCAAGCTGGGACGCATCCGTTGGCGGGACATTTCCAATAAACCAAAAATGCTGATGCTTCCCACTTGGATGCGGGCTCGATCATCTTTAAGGGAGTCCCGAAACCTACGCTCAACTGAATGATTATTTTTGCTCACTTCCATATCAATGAAGTCGATGACGATCAACCCGGCCAAATCCCGTAACCGTAACTGGCGCGCAATTTCTTCCGCAGCTTCTAAATTGGTCTTTAGCGCGGTTTCCTCGATATGCCGTTCCCGCGTAGATCTCCCAGAGTTAACGTCAATCGCAACCAGTGCTTCTGTCGCATTGATCACAAGATAGCCACCCGAGGGAAGCTGAACGATGGGGCTGTGAATATTATCGAGCTTATCTTCAACCGCATGCCTTTGAAACAAAGGAACTTGAGGGTCTTTATATAGCTGAACCCGTTTTGCGTGGCTCGGCATCAACATACGCATCAAAGATTTTGCTTTTTTATACCCATCCTCGCCTTCCACCAAAACATCCGTAATATCTTTATGATACAGGTCCCGAATAGAGCGGGTAATCAGATCACCTTCGGCATAAATGAGTGCTGGAGCTGTCGAAGAAAGGGTGTTTTCCCTAATTTCTTCCCATAACCTCAGCAAATAATCAAAATCACGTTTAATTTCTGTCTTCGTTCGACCAAGACCCGCCGTTCGAACAATCAGCCCCATCCCATCTGGGATTGCGAAGCCATCGATCATCTCCCGCAACCGTTTGCGGTCCTTTACGGAAGCTATTTTGCGGGAAATACCTCCTCCCCGTGGCGTATTTGGCATCAAGACGCAATAACGTCCCGCAAGGGAGATAAAGGTGGTGAGCGCTGCTCCCTTCCCCCCACGTTCATCTTTGATAACTTGCACCAACATCACTTGGCGCCGCTTGATTACTTCTTGAATTTTATAAGGACGCAGACTGGCTTTGGATACAGGAGAGGCGCGCTCTTCTGGGTCATTTTCTTCGCCAGAAAGAATCAGAGCTTGCTCTGGTTTTTCTCCATTTTGATCCGGTTCATCTCTGGCTGTTTCTGCTTGATCAGTTTCTTGTTTTTCTTCAGATGCAACTGCTTCTTGCTCTTCATCAAAAATTTTATCATCTTTTTCAGGTTTCAAAAATTTTTCACGATCTTCTACAGGAACCCGGTAGTAATCTGGGTGAATCTCGTTAAAAGCTAGAAATCCATGCCGATTGCCACCAAATTCCACAAACGCAGCTTGCAAGGAAGGCTCTACCCGCACCACGCGTGCTAAATAAACATTTTCCTTAAACTGTTGTTTTGTGGAAGTCTCACAATCAAAATCTTCTAATTTTTGCTCATTCAGAATGACAACACGCGTTTCCTCAGCGTGGGACGCATCCACCAACATTTTTTTATTCATGAATATCAAACTCCTCTGGCCCTTTTTTCCATTTTATCCCGGAAAAAAAGGGTTAACGTTGCAACGTGTTGAGAAGTAGAAGGCCTTTAAAACGATGTGAAAAGTAGGTCGTGTTCCTATTTTTTTAATTTTTTTTGCGAAACTCTTGAAAGAGTCGCTCGTTTACGCCATCCAAAAGGAAATGCTCCGAACTCAACAGTTATAAACGGGCCACATGAAAAAAAAGCAATTAACGCTAGCATCATCAACCCATCTAAAATCTTCCTCCCTAACATAACGAGGATTGCGTCTAATCACAATAGGATAGAAAAAATATTTTTCACCCCAGGAAAATGTTTCATTCAAATGGAAGTCCTTTAAATAATAGATTTTTTTTGAAACAGCGCTGGGAATTGCTGCAAATTCCTTAACAATGAGGTAAAAATCTGATAGATTAAATTTTTATTGAGAGGGCTTAAGGCAAAAGAGCCTTACAGAATGCAAAACTGGGGTATTCGCCGATAACAGCATTAGCACCTTCGAAAAATCGTTGTTAACTCGTGGTGCTTCAAAAGGAGTTTGTTTTTTAATGTTATATTTTAATTGGCTTGTTTGTTTTTCGCTACTGTTTTCCTTGGTGTCTGGGGAAAGTTTGGGAGATGTTTCCCAAAGCCCCGTTGTATCTTCCCCAGGTGTTGCGTCGCCTACCCACGGCATTTCCATGTAGGGAGATTTGAAATATTCGGCGGATTTTAAGCATTTTGATACCAACAATCCCAATGCTGCCCAAGGAAAAACCCTCCGGCTTCACGCAATCGGTCATATTTTTGACACCCTTAACCCTTGGCTTATCAAAGGGATCCCTGCCGCAGGCTTGGGGCTTTATAGCTATCTCCCTTTTGATACCCTGGGGGAGCGCTCTCCTGATGAGCCTTTTTCGATTTATGGGCGCCTTGCTGCTTCCTTTGAAATGCCCGAGGATAGATCCTTTATCACGATCAACCTTAGGCCTGAAGCGCGCTTTCAAGATGGAAGCCCCGTCACTGCCTCAGACGTTTTGTTTACCTATACCATGTTGAAAGAACATGGAAGCCCAACACGTAAGCAGTTGGCTAAAAAAATTAAAGACATTTTGGTTTTAAACCCTCGTCAAGTCCAGTTTGTGTTCGAAAAAATGGATGGAACTTATGACCGGGAGATTCCCCTTCTCATTGCTTTGATGCCTGTGATTTCTGAAAAAAATTTGGAAGGTAGGTCTTTTGATAAAACGGGGATGACGCCTTTAATGGGAAGTGGTCCTTACAAAATCGAAACGATTGTTCCAGGGAAAAGTATTGTTTATCGTAAAGACCCTGCCTATTGGGGGAAAGATCTGCCTTGTGTTAAAGGTGTTTATAATTTTGATCAAATCAGTTTCGATTATTACGGTTCTGAGTTCGTGGCCTTTGAAGCGTTTAAATCCGGCTTGATTGATGTTTGGAAAGAGACAGATCTTACCCGATGGATGACAGGTTATCATTTCCCCGCTGTTCAAAGGGGTGATATTATCCGGGAAGAGGCAGACCACACCCATGCGGTAGGGATGACGGCGCTTGTTTTTAACATGAGGCAAGAACGGGGTGTTTTTGGAGATGTGCGTGTTCGAGAAGCCATCAACCTTTTGTTTGACTTTGATTGGATCAATAAAAATCTTTTTTATAACGGCTATACCCGCACCGAAAGCTTCTTTCAAAACACACTTTTCCAAGCCAAAGACCCCTTGCCTGCCGAAGAAAAGGCCATTTTGGAAACGTTGCCTGGGGTTAGCTCGGCCGCTTTAGGCCCTTTGCCGGAAATTATCCAACATCCAGGGCAAAATAAGCGGGAAAATCTGCACAAAGCTCGCAAGCTTTTGGAAAGTGCAGGGTGGGTTTTGAAAGAGGGTGTCCTAAAACATATCGAAACGGGGGCGCCGTTTCGCTTTGAAATTTTGATCAGCGACCCTAAGCGGGAAAAAGTGATTGGAATTTTTGCAGACATTCTTCGGAGAAAACTTGGATTCCAAGTAGATGTTCGGGCTGTGGATAACGCGCATTATCAAAAACGCCTCCAAGAATATAATTTTGATATGATTGTTCATTTTTGGGGCCATAGCATGTCTCCAGGGGTTGAACAGCAGCTTTATTGGTCATCTCACCTGGCGAACGTGCCCTCTCGAAATTATGCAGGCGTTCGATCTCAAGCAGTTGATGAAATTTGTAACAGAATTGCTGATGCACATACTTATCAACAACTCACAACCCTTATCCGGGTTCTGGACAGGCTCTTGCGCCATGAAAGGCTTTGCATTCCTCTCTACCACCATACAAAAGACATTGTTGCCTATCGTAAGCACCTTAAGCACCCTCCTTTTATGCCCACAGGCATCCCGGAGTTGTATAGTTGGTGGCATGCAACCGAAAAGTAAAAAATTTGGAGATCCTGTGCAAACAAAATCCCAAAATCTGAAAGAGCGTATTGACCGTTTAAAGCAACACTATAAAGCCCCTTCAGAAAAAATGAGGCCTGCTTATCCGATGGGAAAGGCGGCTCGTTTGGGGGTTGAGCTTATCTCTGGTGTTTTGCTGGGTGTTGGCTTTGGCATCTTGGTGGACCGTTGGTTGCATAGCTCTCCCTGGGGGCTTATAGGTGGTTTTTTGCTGGGAAGCTGTGCTGGTTTTTGGAACATTCGAAGGGTATTATCTGGTCCTAATTCACCTCCAAAAAAGTAATATATCCTTGCGCAACCTCACCTTTTCTTTTCCATGGCTCCACTTGCAACAACACCGCCACGCACTCAATTTATTGGCTCAAGCTGGTGGGGAGGGGCGCTTTGTCGGCGGCGCTGTGAGGGACAGTCTGCTAGGGCAAACCCCTTCAGATTTTGACATTGCCACCACCTTGTTGCCTGAACAGGTGCTGGAATGTTTTTCTCAAGGTGGCGGGAGAGCGATTCCAACGGGGATTCACCATGGGACAGTGACGGCGATTTTGGGGCATCAGCCCTACGAAATCACAACCCTGCGCCAAGATCTTGAAACAGACGGGAGGCACGCAGTCGTAGGGTACACCACCTCATGGGAAGCAGATGCATCCAGGCGAGATTTCACGATGAATGCTCTCTTCTTAGATGGAGAGGGGCGTTTATATGATTTTTTTGGAGGTGTAGAGGATCTACGCCAAGGCGTGGTAAGGTTTATTGGAAGTCCTTCCCAACGTGTTCAAGAAGATTATTTAAGGATTTTAAGATTTTTCAGATTTCAAGCGCGCTATGGCCTTGCATCTGAGGCAGGCAGTTTTTACCATGACCCCAGCTTGGAGGCTTGTTTAGACGCCAAAACTTCTTTGGTTCACCTTGCAAAGGAACGTATTACCCAAGAATTGATGCGGTTGCTGGAAGCCAAAAACGTTTTTCCTGTTTTAAAAACGCTCTTGGAAAACCAGTTTTGGGAGCTGATTCTAGGACAGGCGGGGGATGTTGAATCTCATTTGCGATGTTTTGAGGCCTTAGAAACTTTAGAAAGCGCTTTAAAGCATCAAGCCAATCCTTTATTGCGTTTGTTTTTAATCTCAGGAAAACTGACTCAATTTAATTTATTACGCTTGTCTAAACAGCAGCAGCAATTTTTGAAGCTTTGGCACACTTGTCCGCCAGCCTTCACCCAAGCCTCCTTGGATGAAGCACTCTATTTTTATGCTTCTTCCTTGGTTGTGGAAGGCTTTATCTGGATTCAGGCTGTAGAGCGCTTGTGTCAAGGTGAAGCTTTGTTAGAGGTTCAACAGTGTTTTCTAGGATCTCTCTTGCGTGTGTCCCAGTGGGTAACGCCTATATTTCCCCTAACGGGACAAGACATCTTAAATGCAGGGGTTCTCCAAGGCCCCGAAATCAAAACATGGCTCCAAATTTTGGAAGCATGGTGGGTCGAGCAAGACTTTGCTCCAGACCGGCAAGCCTGTTTAGCCCAGCTGAAAAAACGCCTAGAGGGAGCACAATTGCCGTTTCCTTCAACTCCGTAAAAAATAAAGTTGACTATTTTAATCAACAATTTTATCGTGTGCAGAAGAGCAGCCTATTGAGCTATAGAAAGATTCGTACACATGAAACTTGGGACAAAAGGAAAATATGCTGTCATGGCCATGGTAGACCTTGCGTATTATGGTTGGCCAGATCAGCCAGTCTGTTTGGCAGATATTGCACAGCGTCAAGCCCTTCCTCTTTTGTACCTTGAACAGCTGTTTAACCGGTTAAAAAAACAGCAGGTCGTAGAAAGCATCCGCGGCCAAAAAGGCGGCTACCTTCTTTCGAAGCCAGCTTCTGACATACGCATCTCCGATATTTTAGAAGCAGCAGGAGAGCCCATCCAAGCAACCCGGTGTGCACCCCAAAGTGATCAGGGCTGCTTACCAGACGCAACCCGGTGTTTAACCCATCAGCTGTGGCGTGGTTTAGAAAATCAGCTTTTTGATTACCTTCGGAGCATTTCCCTAGAAGACGTTTGCCAACGCAAGGCAAATTTGCAGCCAACGTCCCAGCTCCGCAGCAGGTGCTTGGGATGACGACGGCTTTTTCTCTCCCCCCTGTTTATTTAGATGCTAATGCAACCTCTCCTTTAAGGCCTGGTGCTTTAGCGGCAATGTCCCAGGTGTTTAGACAATCTGGAAATCCTTCTTCGGTGCATCAGTTCGGAAGAGAAGCTCGCCGAACCTTAGAAGATGCACGTCAAACACTGGCGCAGATCATTCAGGCAGAGGTTCAAGATGTTATTTTCACCAGCGGTGGAACAGAAGCGAATTATGTAGCCTTACACGGATTGCAGCAGACGATCTCTGGAAGTTTGGTGGGAGCCACAGAACATGACTCGGTGTTGGGGAATGCGCCTGCCGCGAATCTGTTACCTGTGGATCGCCATGGAAAGCTAGATTTTGCAGCGATTGAAGCGTTGCTGCAGCAACGAGAAGCACCCATCCTGGTTTCGGTGATGTTTGGCCATAATGAAACGGGTGTGCTGCAAGATATTCCAAGACTTGCTGAGCTTGTTCACCGCTATAAGGGTTTTCTGCATACTGACGCAGCCCAAGCCCTGGGGAAAATACCGGTCTCTTTTAAAGAGCTGGGCGTGGATCTGATGAGCCTCTCTGCCCATAAATTAGGAGGCCCACCAGGAATAGGCGCATTGGTGGTAGGTTCGCGGGTTCCGCTGAAAGGCGTTTTGAAAGGGGGCGGGCAGGAGCAAGGTCTTCGACCTGGGATGCAAAGCGTGGCACTCGCCGGAGGGTTTGCGGCAGCTCTTCTAGAGGCTGAAGCCGAGCGGAGCACCTTGGCTCAACAGCATCAAACCTGGATTGGAGAGATGGAAGCTGAGCTCAAAGCTTTTTGTCCAGATCTTTTGATTATAGGAGACCAAAGCCCCCGCCTGCCCCATGTCAGCTGTTTGGTGATGCCAGGGGTTCCCAGCGCGGTTCAGGTGATGCGATTTGATCTGGAGGGGGTAGCGGTGAGCGCTGGTTCTGCTTGTTCTTCCGGGAAGATCACACCGTCCCAGACTCTCACCCGTATGGGGCTTCCTGAAGATGTGGTGAAATCTGCCATCCGCGTCAGTTTGGGCTGGCACAGTAAACGGGAAGACCTAACGCGTTTCACAACTCTTTGGAAAAAACTCTACCAAGGGCTGAGCGCTTCTTCAAACAAAGCTTTTAACGCTAATCTATCAACCCCTCCTTTTTTTGATGAAAGACCCAGAGCATGTCCTTAAGTTCTCCCGCAACGCTTCCCAAAACGGAACAACCCATTTACTTAGATTACCAAGCAACGACGCCCTGTGATCCAAGGGTCGTGGAAATGATGCTGCCCTATTTTTTTGAGGAGTTTGGGAACCCTCATTCCAGGAACCACGGCTATGGCTGGGCGGCTGAGCAGGTTGTTGAGGAAGCCCGCGCCCAAATCGCAAAAGCCATCCATGCTGACCCACGGGAGATCATCTTCACCTCCGGTGCGACCGAGGCAAACAACCTCGCCCTCAAGGGGGTTGCACGCTATCTTTATCCTGGAAAAAACCACATTGTAACCTGCGTGACAGAGCATAAATGTGTGCTGGATAGCTGTCGGCACCTGGAACAAGAAGGATTTGAGGTCACGTATCTGCCAGTCCAACAGAACGGTTTGATTGATCTAGAGCAGCTGGCGGACGCCATCAAAGACACCACCGCTTTGGTTTCAATTATGGCAGTAAACAACGAGATTGGGGTGATCCAGCCCATTGCAGAAATTGGAAAAATTTGTAAGGAAAAAGGCGTCTATTTCCATACAGATGCCGCCCAGGCTTTGGGCCGTATTGCCTTAGATGTCAACGCAATGCACATCAGCTTAATGAGTCTGTCTTCCCACAAGGTGTATGGCCCTAAAGGTATTGGTGCCCTTTATGTCAGGCGCAAGCCCCGGATACGCCTTCAAGCGCTTATCCACGGAGGTGGGCAAGAACGCGGCATGCGCTCGGGAACTCTTCCAACACCCCTATGCGTTGGATTTGGCACTGCGTGCCAGCTGGCAGAGGCAGAGCGGGTGCGGGAATGGGCTCGCCTGACGGAGCTAAAAGACTATTTCCTTGGACAAATTCACCGGCACCTTCCGGAGGTCTACCTGAATGGAGACGCCCAACACCGTATCCCCGGGAACTTAAATCTCAGCTTTGCTTATGTGGAAGGGGAAGGCCTGATGATGGGCATTAAAAAGCTGGCGGTTTCTTCAGGGTCGGCGTGCACATCTGCTTCCTTAGAGGCTTCTTATGTGTTAAGGGCCTTGGGCGTTGAAGAAGCCCTGGCCCATACATCACTGCGGCTTGGCTTTGGGCGTTTTACAACAGAAGAAGAGGTGAAACTTGCGGCAGCCGAGATTATCGCTGCAGTTCAGCGCCTGCGAGACATGAGCCCTTTGTGGGAGATGGCCCAAGAAGGCATCGATTTAAACACACTTAAATGGGTATCCCACTAATTTTCAAGATTACGTTTTTAAAAAAGGACAAAAAACAATGGCTTATAGCGATAAAGTGATCGATCATTACGAAAACCCCCGCAATGTTGGGGGGCTAGACAAAACAGATCCCAACGTAGGCACAGGCCTGGTGGGAGCCCCAGCTTGCGGCGATGTCATGAAACTACAGATCAAGGTTTCTGAAGAAGGCGTGATCGAGGAAGCTGTTTTCAAGACCTTTGGCTGTGGATCTGCGATTGCTTCCAGCTCGCTGGTGACCGAGTGGATTAAAGGCAAAACTTTAGGCGAAGCGCTGACCCTCCAAAACAAGGATATTGCTGAACATCTGGCCCTTCCCCCCGTTAAACTGCATTGCTCTGTATTGGCGGAAGACGCCATCAAGGCTGCCATCGACGATTACCAAAGTAAGCGCGCTTAAGGATAGATTTCTTAAAGTGCGCATCCCCCGCGAGGATTAGAAGGGTTTCAAAAATATTATTTTGGAAACCCTTGATCTATAGCCGTGGAAACGTTACTTTCCATAGGATTAGGTGAGAACTATTTTTTCTAGGAAAGAACGGCCAAAGTATGGGAATGAATCCCCATTGTTTTCAGAAAATTATCTTGAGCCTCCAACAATTTTGGGCGAATCAAGGGTGTGTCATCCTGCAGTCTTATGATTCAGAAATGGGTGCTGGAACG
>JBOFKH010000275.1:0-1211 GCA_051657225.1 Alphaproteobacteria bacterium | reverse complement strand
AGACATCAACAACTGTAGACATGATGATAATTTGACTTTAAATATACAAGTCAACTTTTAAATGATAAATAAAAAAGTAAATCGATGACTGATGATTATGATGTTATTATAAGATTTAGAAAACAAATTTAAATGATTATTTTTATTGTATTTTGGAAAATATTCTACTATTCAGACACTGACAAAATTATATTTATTTTGTCCCTATTATAAAACTTTTGTTTCATGCATTTAAAAACTCCTTAATTATTAAATTTACCAAGAATTATAGACAAAATTATACATCTATCAATAAATAATGGAATAGGTTTTAAAGAACTGCAGTCACTACATTAAATGAACGAAATGTTAGCAAGAAATGAAAAATTACATTTAAAAACTATTAATTCTAAAATGTAAATAAATAAATGAAAAAATACACAGAATTAAGTCAAAGAACATTTTGTCGATCACATCACATCTCAGTCTAATTTAAAAAAAATATTGTCCACATAAAAATTGATTAACACATTGTGATTTCTTCATAAGATTTAGAAAACGTTATTAATTTAAAATAATAATTTCGGTATTAATCATATTTTTTAAATAATACTTCTGATACTCACAATCAATGATAATTTTCAGCAAAGTTTCAATTATACATTTTTAAAACATTCTTCTGTTAAGACACAATCATAATCATCAGCAAATTAAAAGTTTAAATTATTGATTTTTAAAATGCTCATTAATTAAATTTCTCTTTGTCTGATGACGACACTTACACAATTATATTTATTTTGTCTGTATTATCAAACTTTTGTGTCATGCATTTAAAAACCCTTTATTGTTAAATACATTACATTAATTATAGACAAAATTATATATATCAAGAAATAATTGAATGTATCATAAAATACTGCCATCCATACATTAAAATACAATCACCAATAATACCAATAATAAGTTAAATTATTCATGTAAAATAAAAAGACATTTAAAAAATATATGAAATATAAAACTAAATTATATAAAAAGTATTAAATATTGCCATTTTTAAAGGAATTTTTCAAAAACATTTTTTTTTAATAATAAATGAATAATATTGTTGTCAAATGTTTGCTGAAATAATTTAGAAATAAAATAAAATAAATTAAAAAAAATTTTATTAGATAATTGAAGAGACATACCGATGGTCAGTTTAGTTCCTCCACCGAAAGTCCACCACAGTGCTT
>JBOFKH010000274.1:0-20118 GCA_051657225.1 Alphaproteobacteria bacterium | reverse complement strand
ACAGGTAAAAATCTTCGGGTTGCTGTTTTTGTTAAAGATGACCAAAAAGCAAAAGAAGCGTTAAGTGCTGGCGCCGACGTTGTGGGTGCTGATGATCTGCTAGAAAAAATTCAGGGTGGTTTTCTTGAATTTGATCGTTGTATTGCAACGCCAGATATGATGGGATTGGTGGGGCGCCTTGGAAAGGTTTTGGGGCCTCGCGGTTTGATGCCGAATCCAAAGCTTGGGACTGTAACCCAAGATGTGGGTGCTGCGGTGAAGGCTGCAAAAGGTGGTCAGGTTGAGTATCGTGCTGAAAAAGCAGGGATTGTCCACGCTGGCATTGGAAAAGCTAGTTTTTCTGCTGAAACATTGTTGGAAAACGTGAGGGCTTTTTTAGTGGCTGTGGCAAGGGCGCGTCCTGCTGGGGTTAAAGGAAATTATGTGAAAAAGATGACCCTTTCTTCTACGATGGGGCTTTCTGTTGCGGTGGATTTAGGAGATGCTCTTAAAAGCGTTTCTTGATTGTTAAACTTTTTATTGTTTCGAGGAGACTCGGAAAAGCTGTCCGAGACTGTAGGTGCTCTCTTAATAGAGTTTAAAAATGCCTGCATAGACAGAGAAAAAGACCTTCTTTTTTTCTTGTTGGGCAGATCGGGAAGAGAAAAATTTCTCTTTAATGTGCAACTTTTTCAAGTTTTAGACTTGAGAAATAATTAAGATGGAGATGGTCTGTGGATCGTGACCAAAAGCGTGCTTTTGTGACGTCTTTTAGGGAGGTTTTGAAAGCGCAAGAACTTGTAGTGGTGACGCAATCGCTGGGCTTAACAGTTGCAGAGTCAGAAAAGCTTCGTGGAAACATGCGAGAAGCTGGAGCTAGCTTTAAGATTGTTAAAAACAGTTTGGCGCGTCTTTGTGTCAAAGATACCCCTTGTGAGTCTGTTTTGGATTTGCTTGTTGGTCCTACAGCCCTCGCTTATTCTCAATGCCCTGTTGCGGCAGCAAAAGTTGCTGTTCAGTTCGCTAACGGGAATGAGAAAATTCGTGTTGTAGGTGGCGTATTAAAAGGGCGTTTTTTGAGTGCTCAAGAAGTTGAGCAGCTTGCGAAGTTGCCTTCTTTGGAAGAGCTTCGAGGAAAAATTTTGGCTGTTTTGGTGGCATCTCCCGCAAAAATCGCTCGAACCGTTCGCGAGCCTGCTTCTCAATTTGTTCGTCTTTTGTTGGCCCACAGCCAAAAATTCTAACTAGTTATTTTTAAAAATCGTTTTTGATAAAGGAGAAAAAAATGTCTGCCCAATTAGATCAATTAGTGGAAAATCTTTCAAAATTAACGCTTCTTGAAGCTGCGGATCTTGTGAAAATGCTTGAAGAGAAGTGGGGTGTGTCTGCTGCGGCGCCTATGATGGCGATGGGCGCTGCGCCCGCTGCTGCTGCGGTTGAAGAAAAAACGGAATTCAACGTTGTCTTGAAATCAGCTGGAGATAAAAAAATTGAAGTGATTAAAGAGGTTCGTCAGATTACCTCTTTGGGTCTAAAAGAAGCCAAAGATTTGGTAGAGGGAGCTCCTCAGCCGTTGAAACAAGGTATTTCTAAAGACGATGCTGAAAAAATCAAAAAACAACTCGAAGCTGCTGGTGCTGTTGTTGAGATAAATTAAGATTTATTTCTTATAAAAAAAACGGAGAGGGGAATCATTTTTTGTTATCCCCTTTTCCGGTTTTTGCTTTGTTTTTTAAAAGAAAAAATTTTACATACAAACATCCTATACGCAAAAAGTGAACTGTTTCTTAAAAAGGGGCGTACTTTTTTCTTTGCTTTTAGGGCTGGGTCTGGTACAAGGGTCTTGACCTCATCTTTTCGAGCTTAGCGTGTGGTGTCGTTGTTTTTGAATAGATGTGCTGTTGAAGGAGTTTTTATGGCTGATTCTTACACGAAGCGTGGACCTATACGGCGCAATTTTTCTCGAATTCCAGAAATTGCTCCCCTGCCAAATTTGATCGAATTGCAGAAAAAATCTTATGATGCGTTTTTTCAAAAAGATATTGAGACAGATAAGCGGGCTTCGGTAGGGCTTCAGGGTGTTTTTCAGTCTATTTTTCCAATTCATGATTTTTCCGGGAAAGCTCAAGTAGAATTTTGCCGGTATGAGCTGGAAGAGCCAAAATATGAAATTGATGAATCTCGTCAAAAAGGGGTGACGTATGCATCTCCTTTGAAAGTAACGTTTCGTTTAATCGTGTGGGATATCGATGAAGAAACGGGGATTCGTTCGATTCGCGACATCAAAGAACAAGACGTTTATATGGGCGATATGCCGTTGATGACGCCGAATGGAACGTTTGTCATCAATGGAACAGAGCGTGTTGTCGTTTCTCAGATGCATCGTTCTCCTGGCGTGTTTTTTGATCACGATCGTGGTCGCACCCATGCTTCCGGGAAATATTTGTTTGCAGCCCGTATTATTCCTTATAGAGGTTCTTGGCTTGACTTTGAATTTGATGCCAAAGATTTGCTTTATGTACGTATAGATCGCAAGCGTAAGCTTCCTGTTACGACATTGTTGACGGCGCTTGATGGTGTTCATACAGAAGCACGCAGGCTTGCTCAGCCTGACATGCCTTTTTACGAGGCCCAAGGAATGTCCCGCGAAGAGATTCTTTCCTATTTTTATGACAGTGCAATTTATTCTTGGCAAGACGGTCAGTGGAAAACAGATTTTTCAGCCTCTTTGTGGAAGGGAGTGAAGCTAACCCAACCTTTGGTTAATGCAGAAACGGGGCAGCTTGCGGCAGAAACCGGCACAAAATTAACGGCCCGTTTAATTAAAAAACTTGAAGCAGATGGCTTGCGGAAAATTTTGGTTTCTATCGAAGATTTGGTGGGGCGCTACATCGCTGTAGACTTTATCAATGAAGAAACAGGCGAGATTTTTGCGGAAGCTGGAGATGAAGTTTCTGAAGAGCTTCTTGACCTGCTTCGCTTTCATGGGATTGTTTCAGTTCCTATTTTGAGCATCGATCACATTGTGGTGGGTTCTTATCTCAGGGATACGCTTTTGGCAGATAAAAACACAACGCGTGAAGAAGCTCTGTTGGATATTTACCGTGTTTTGCGTCCGGGTGAGCCCCCCACCTTGGAAAGCGCTGAGGCTCTTTTTAAAAGTTTGTTTTTTGATCCAGAGCGCTATGATTTGTCGTCTGTTGGGCGCGTTAAGATGAACGCACGCTTGGGGCTGAAAACCCCTGATACGGTCAATATTTTGCAAAAGCAAGATATTTTAGAAATTGTTAAGATGCTACTTGGTTTGAAAGACGGGCGGGGTGACATCGACGATATTGACAGTTTGTCAAATCGAAGGGTTCGCTCTGTGGGTGAGCTCTTGGAAAATCAATACCGTTCCGGGCTTTTGCGGATGGAGCGAACCATTCGTGAGCGGATGGGGGCGGTGGATTTAGAAACTGCCATGCCCAATGATTTGATTAACGCAAAGCCTGCAGCAGCAGTTTTGCGAGAATTTTTTGGGACTTCACAGCTGTCTCAATTTATGGATCAGACCAACCCACTTTCTGAAATTAACCATAAGCGCCGCCTTTCGGCCCTTGGTCCTGGTGGTGTGAAAAAAGATAGGGCTGTTTTTGAAGTTCGAGATGTGCACCCTACCCATTATGGGCGCATTTGTCCCGTTGAGACGCCAGAAGGTCCTAACATTGGTTTGATCAACTCCCTTGCGACCTATGCGCGAATCAATCCTTATGGTTTCATTGAAACACCGTATCGGCGTGTTGTGGATCAGCGCGTGACGGATGAAGTTGTATATTTATCTGCCATTGAAGAGGGGCGCTACACAATTGCCCAGGCGAATGTTGAATTAGACGAGATGGGGGCGTTTGTTCAGCCTGTTATCAGTTGTCGCCGTGGGGGAGATTATATCCTCGCTTCTTTTGAAGAAATTGATTTTGTCGACGTTTCACCGAAGCAGATTGTCTCTGTTGCTGCATCTCTTATTCCGTTTGTGGAAAATGATGATGCTAACCGTGCGTTGATGGGGTCTAACATGCAACGTCAGGCGGTGCCCCTTATTTCTGCAGACGCGCCGTTGGTGGGAACGGGTATGGAAGCTGCTGTTGCAAGGGACTCTGGTTCGGTGGTTTTGGCCCTTAGAAGTGGGGTTGTGGACCAGGTAGATGCGTCTCGTATTGTGATTCGAGCTACGGAAGACTTGTCTCCAGGCATGCCAGTTGTGGATATCTACAATCTGCAAAAATTTAGAAAATCTAATGCCAACACTTGTGTTAATCAAAAGCCAATTGTGTGTGTGGGTGATTTGGTTAAAAACGGTGATATTATTGCGGATGGTTCTGCGACCCAGCGAGGTGAATTAGCCCTGGGGCGCAATGTGCTGGTCGCTTTTATATCTTGGAATGGATATTGTTTTGAAGATTCCATCATTATTTCCGAAGCCTTGGTTAAAGACGATGTTTATACGTCTATCCACATTGAAGAATTTGAAATTTCGGCCCGGGATACAAAGCTTGGGAATGAAGAAATTACCCGAGATATTCCTGGGGTTGGAGAAGAAACCCTTCGGCATTTAGATGAAGCGGGCATTGCCTACATTGGTGCAGAAGTTAAACCTGGTGATATTTTGGCTGGAAAAGTGACGCCTAAAGGGGAAAATCCAATGACCCCCGAGGAAAAGCTTTTGAGGGCTATTTTTGGAGAAAAAGCTTCTGACGTTAGAGATACGTCATTAAGGCTACCTCCGGGGATTTCAGGAACGGTCGTGGATGTTCGAGTTTTTTCAAGGAGAGGGGTCGATAAAGACGAGCGCGCTTTATCTATTGAACGAGCAGAAATTAGCCGTGTTTCAAAAGACAGGGATGCTGAACGTTCTATCCTTGAGCGCAATTTTTACACAATGTTGGCGCCTCTTTTGATTAACGAAAAGCTCGTCAATAATGTTGATACCCTTAAGGCCAAGCAGGTTTTGACAGAAGAGCTGT
This sequence comes from Alphaproteobacteria bacterium, assembly GCA_051657225.1. Taxonomy (GTDB): domain Bacteria; phylum Pseudomonadota; class Alphaproteobacteria; order Holosporales; family JBOFFI01; genus JBOFFI01. Next base: position 15,136 of record JBOFKH010000274.1, on the reverse strand, counting down.
TGAGCAATCTCCCCAAACACCTTTGGAAACAGATTGTAGTTGCCAGCGATGAATGCATGCAACAAGTTGAGGCGCTTAAGGAGCAACATAATAAAACCCTTGAAGCACTCCGTAAACGTTTTGAGCAAAAAGTTGAAAAAATTCGCCGGGGCGATGAGCTTCCAACGGGTGTGATGAAAACAGTTAAAATCTTTGTTGCTGTTAAGCGTAAGCTTCAGCCAGGGGATAAAATGGCTGGACGACATGGGAACAAAGGTGTTGTTTCTCGCATTGTTCCTGTGGAAGACATGCCTTATTTTGAAGACGGAACGCCTGTTGATATCATCTTAAATCCTTTGGGGCTTCCTTCCCGTATGAATGTGGGACAAATTTTGGAAACCCATTTAGGGTGGGCCTCCATTGGATTAGGACGAAAAGTTCGAGAATGTTTGGAATCTATGGCGGCCTCTAACGCGAAAGACACAAGCTCGTTGCGTCAGTTTTTAGGTGGACTTTACGAGCGTAAAGAAGCGACTGAAGAAGTTGAAGCCATGACAGACGAGGCAATTGTTGAAATGGCGTCTCATATGACTCGTGGCGTTCCTATGGCGACACCTGTTTTTGACGGGGCCCGGGAAACAGACATTGTGCATGAATTGGAAAAAGCCGGGTTAGACGCTTCTGGGCAAGTGGTTTTATACGATGGTCGAACAGGCGAAGCGTTTGATCGAAAAATCACAATTGGCATCATTTATATGATGAAGTTGCACCATCTGGTGGATGAAAAAATTCACGCGCGTTCTGTTGGTCCATACAGTTTGGTAACCCAACAACCCTTGGGCGGAAAGGCTCAATTCGGTGGTCAGCGTTTGGGTGAAATGGAAGTTTGGGCCCTTGAAGCTTATGGTGCTGCGTATACGTTGCAAGAAATGCTGACGATTAAATCGGATGACGTTTCAGGGCGTACGAAGGTGTATGAAGCTATCATTCGTGGGGATGATAACTTTGAATCTGGGGTTCCTGAGTCTTTCAATGTGCTGATAAAAGAGCTCAAGTCTCTTGTTTTGAATGTGGAATGTTCTCAGCAAGAGGCGTAGTTTTTTAGACTGCGGGCCCTTGTTTAACAATATAGTTTTTTACGAAGAAAAAGGTAGGTTTTGATGACGCGTCAAAAGAAGCAGACTTCTCAGCAAAAACTTTTAACGGTTTTTAGCCAAGTTGCGGGTCCCCAATCTTTTGACCTGGTTCGTATTTCGATCGCAAGCCCCGATCAGATTCGTTCTTGGTCTTTTGGAGAGGTGAAAAAACCAGAAACCATTAACTATCGAACCTTTAAACCAGAGCGGGACGGTTTATTTTGCGCCAGAATTTTTGGTCCTATTAAGGATTATGAGTGCTTATGTGGAAAATATAAGCGTATGAAATATCGTGGTGTTATTTGTGAAAAATGTGGCGTTGAGGTAACCCTGACAAAGGTGCGTAGGGAGCGCATGGGGCACATTGAGCTTGCATCTCCTGTTGCTCACATTTGGTTTACAAAATCGTTGCCAAGCCGTATTGGGGCTTTGCTCGATTTGACCATGAAAGAAATGGACAAAGTCTTATACTTCGAGAGCTATATTGTTACAGAACCTGGCACCACTCCCCTCAAATTACATCAATTGTTGACTGAAGAAGAATATATCAGTGCCCAAGACGATTACGGCGAGGGCGCTTTTCAAGCTTTTATAGGGGCGGAGGCATTTCGAGAGATGCTTCGGGCCATTGAGCTTGAGAAAGAGCAGGTGCTTCTTAGGGAAGAGCTTACTACCACAACGTCTGAGATGCGGCGTAAAAAGCTTTCTCGGCGTTTGAGGCTTATTGAAGCATTTATACAATCAGATACCCGCCCAGAGTGGATGGTTTTAGAGGTTGTTCCTGTTATTCCTCCTGAATTGCGGCCTTTGGTTCCCTTGGATGGCGGTCGATTTGCGACCTCAGACCTTAACGATTTGTATCGACGTTTGATCAACCGTAATAACCGTTTAAAGCGCCTCATTGAATTGAGGGCTCCTGAGATTATCATCCGCAATGAAAAACGAATGCTTCAAGAAATTGTTGATGCTTTGTTTGATAACGGGCGCAGAGGAAGGCCTATTACGGGGGCCAATAAGCGGCCTTTGAAATCGCTGTCTGACATGTTGAAAGGGAAACATGGACGTTTCCGCCAAAACCTATTAGGTAAACGGGTTGATTATTCGGGCCGTTCTGTGATTGTGGTGGGTCCTGAGTTAAAGCTTCATCAATGTGGTTTGCCGAAGAAAATGGCGCTGGAGCTGTTTAAGCCTTTTGTTTATTCACGTTTAGAGCGCTATGGTTTGGCGCCAACCATAAAAGCCGCAAAACGGATGGTGGAAAAAGAGCGCCCAGAGGTTTGGGACATTTTAGAGGAAGTGATCCGGGAGCACCCAGTTCTTTTGAACCGTGCGCCGACGCTTCATCGTTTGGGAATTCAAGCTTTTGAACCGCTTTTGGTGGAAGGAAAAGCGATTCAGTTACACCCATTGGTTTGCGCGGCTTTTAACGCAGACTTTGATGGTGACCAGATGGCGGTTCACGTGCCCCTTTCCATTGAGGCCCAGTTGGAAGCCCGCGTTTTGATGATGTCTACCAACAACATTTTGAGCCCTGCGAACGGGAATCCTATTATTGTGCCTTCAAAAGACATTGTGCTTGGTTTATATTACCTGACCCTGATGACGGAAGGTGCAAAAGGGGAGGGGATGGCATTTGCCTCTCTTGGAGAGATTGAACAGGCCTTGTTTGAAAACGTTTTGTCCCTTCATGCAAAAATCACCGCAAGGTATAGCAGTTTTGATGAATTAGGCAATGAAGTCATTCAGCGGGTTGAGACAACGCCAGGTCGTATGATCCTTGGTCAATTATTGCCTAAAAACTCAAAAATTAGCTACAGTTTGGTCAACCAGCTGTTGACTTCCAAAGAAATTGGAAAGCTTTTGGATATTGTTTACCGTCACTGTGGGCAAAAAGAAGTTGTTATTTTTGGAGACAAGTTGATGGGGCTTGGCTTTAAATATGCAACCATTTCAGGCGTTTCTTTCGGTAAAGATGACCTGGTAGTTCCTTCTGAAAAAGGTAAGATGGTTGATGAAACATGGGATTTGGTGAACGAATATCGCCAGCAATATCTGGATGGTCTCATCACCCAAGGGGAGCGTTACAACAAAGTTACCGACGCTTGGACGAAGTGCACGGAAAAAGTTGCGGATGCAATGATGGATGAAATTTCCCAGGTAAAGCCAGGGAAATTGATGAATTCCGTTTATATGATGGCCCATTCGGGGGCTCGAGGTTCTGCAGCTCAGATGCGCCAGCTTGCGGCGATGCGCGGCTTGATTGCGAAGCCATCTGGGGAAATTATCGAGAACCCTATCATTTCAAACTTTAAAGAAGGTTTGACGGTTCTTGAATATTTTAACTCAACCCATGGAGCCCGAAAAGGATTATCAGATACAGCCCTTAAAACGGCAAACTCGGGGTATTTAACCCGCAGGCTTGTTGATGTTGCTCAAGATTGTGTGATTACCGAGCTTGATTGCGGAACAAGCCTTGGGCTTTCCATACGTCCTGTTGTTGAAGGGGGAGAAGTGATCGCGTCTTTGGGAGACCGCATCCTTGGGCGTACTGCAGCAGAAGATGTTATAGATCTTGTTTCAAACGAAATTTTGATTCGTGATGGTGAGCTTATTGACGAGGCAAAAGTTGAGCGAGTTCAAAAAACAGGGGTTGATGCTGTTAAAATTCGTTCTGTTTTGACCTGTCAATCTGAGACAGGGATTTGCGCAAAATGTTATGGTCGCGACTTGGCTCGTGGAACCCTTGTGAACAAAAACGAGGCCATCGGCGTGATTGCTGCCCAGTCCATTGGAGAGCCTGGAACTCAGCTTACCATGCGGACATTCCACCTTGGTGGAGCAGCCCAGCGTTCAGCTGAAGAGTCTTTTGCAGAAGCAACGTTAGACGGTGTGGTCGGGATTAAAAATCGTAATACCATTGTCAACAGTGAAGGTGTGTCGATTGTTATGAGCCGCCACACAGAGCTTGTTATTTTAGATTCCCAAGGGCGGGAGCGCTCTCGCTATCGTGTACCTTACGGAGCAAAACTTTTTGTAGATGAAGGAGCTGCCGTTACCAAAGGTGCAAAAATGGCAGAGTGGGATCCTTACACCGTCCCAGTCATTACGGAACGTGACGGTATTGTTCATTTCGTAGATTTGGTCGAAGGTGTTTCTTTGAAGGAAGTTTTTGATGAAGCCACTGGAATTTCCAAGCACGTTGTTTCGGATTGGAGACAATTTTCTCGTGGAACCGATCTTAAACCCCGCATTGTGCTTAGAGATGGAAAAGGTAATGCTTTGGCCTTTGCAAACGGCTTAGAAGCCCGTTACTTTCTCTCCGTAGATGCCATTGTGAACGTTGAAAACGGGGGTGCTGTAAAAGCTGGAGATGTCTTGGCGCGCTTGCCACGAGAAAGCTCTAAATCCCGCGATATCACCGGAGGTTTGCCACGAATTGCAGAGCTGTTTGAGGCGCGTCGTCCGAAAGATTCAGCTATTATCAGTGAATATGATGGGCGTGTTGAGTTTGGAAAAGATTATAAAACAAAACGTCGTATTATGGTTGTTCCAGACCACAACCCTGAGGAGCCTGTTGAATACTTCATCCCCAAAGGAAAGCATATTCTCGTTCAAGAAGGAGATATTGTCAAAAAAGGGGACCTCCTTGTTGATGGAAGTCCTGTCCCCCATGATATCCTTCGTATTTTAGGTGTAGAGGCCCTTGCCTATTACCTTATTAATGAGATTCAAGAGGTGTATCGTCTCCAAGGTGTGCGCATTAACGATAAACATTTAGAAGTGATCGTTCGCCAGATGCTTCAAAAAATAGAGGTTATCGATGCTGGTGACACCTCGTTGTTGGTGGGAGATCAGCTCAATCGACCAGATTTTGAAGCCCTTAATACCAAAACAGAAGCAGAGGGAAAATGTCCAGCGATTGGTTTCCCAGTTCTACAGGGCATCACAAAGGCGTCTCTTGCCACAGATTCTTTCATCTCTGCGGCATCCTTCCAAGACACGACACGTGTTTTGACAGAAGCAGCCGTATTTGGAAGAGAAGATCATTTAATTGGTTTGAAGGAAAATGTGATCGTGGGGCATCTGATTCCAGCTGGAACGGGGGGTATTGTCCGTAAATTTAGACACATTGCGGCGCAGCGGGATATGGAAAAATTGCCGGTGTCTGCTGAAGTGAGTGGGGCAGATTCTGAACTTTGAATCCCAAGCGGAGGTTTGGGGGGAAACCCCCTTGCCGAAGCTTTCTAAACAAGATATACCTTGTTTAGTCTCGGTTTAAGACAGGGGCGTATAGCTCAGCGGGAGAGCGCTACGTTGACATCGTAGAGGTCACAGGTTCAATCCCTGTTACGCCCACCATTAAAAATGGTTCATTAGTTTTAAGACAGATTTTTCCTTGGCCGATCAAAAATTCTCTTTCAAAAAAAATTGTAAGTGATTCAAAAATCTTGTATACAATCAAATAAAGTTTAAGAAAGCTTCATTGTTATGCATGTTTCGTTTAATTTAAATAAAATTTTAATTTTCCTCTGGGGGATCAGCTTTTCTGGCATAGGAATTTTTTCTGGTTTTGCGTGCGATTGTGAAGATTCTGATAAACATGCTGCCCCAAGCGAAGTTTCACAAGGCATCTCCCAAGCGGGAAGTGCAGCTTCTGTTGTAACCGTTGTTTCACCTTGGGTGCGTCCTTCTTTGAAGGGTCGCAATGCGGGGGTTTTTATGAAGCTTTTGATCCCTGTTCCAAACCAACAAGATAGCTTGATGGGAGGAAGCACACCGATTGCAAAAAATGTTGAACTGCATGCCCACGTGAAAGATGACAAAGGGGTTTTCCGGATGCGCCCTGTTGGGGAGATTCAGGTGAAAAAGGAGAGAGTTTTAAAACCAGGTGATTACCACGTGATGTTGATGTCTTTAAATCGTGATCTTAAAAAGGGCGATGTAATAGATTTAACGCTGCGTTTTAAAAAATCAGGAGAATTGTTGGTGAAGGTTCCTGTTCACGAAAGGGCACCCCATTGAATAATTTTCTGGGTTAAGCGCGAATAAGGAGGGGTATGGGCTCTTTTCAGCCAGAATTTTTACAAAAGCTTCGCGGCCGTGTTGTGTTGTCTGAGGTTGTTTCGCCTACAGTACGCTTGGCCGGACGTGGAAAAGAGATGCTGGGGCTTTGTCCATTTCACAAAGAAAAAAATCCTTCTTTTACGTTAAATGACGAAAAGGGGATTTATTATTGTTTTGGCTGTGGCGCCCATGGGGACGCTATTTCTTTTTTGCGTGCAATGCATCATTTGACCTTTGTGGAGGCAGTTACCTTTCTTGCTGAAAAAACAGCCCTTCCCCTAGAATTAAGTGAAACGGGCAAACATTTTTCTGGAGAATTAAGCTACAAACGGTTGTATCTCGCTTTGGAAAGGGCATGCGTTTACTTCGAGGCTCAGCTTAGGACATCCCAAGGTGAAAAAGCACGGTTATATCTCCAGCACAGGGGCGTATCTGGTCCTTCACAGCAAGAATTTAGATTGGGTTGGGCACCTGCTTTGAATTGTTCTCTCCAAAAACAGCTTCAACAAGAGGGGTTTTCCACGGATGAGTTAGCTCAAGCAGGGCTCATCGGCATTCCCCAAAGTGGTGGTGGGTTTTACGATCGTTTTAAAGAACGTGTGATGTTTCCGATTATGGACGCCCAGGGGCGAGTTATTGCGTTTGGGGGGCGTTTGTTGGAACTCCATCCAAAAGCGCCTAAGTATCTCAATTCACCCGAAACACCTCTTTTTTTAAAAAAACAATCGGTTTACGGGGCCTATCAGGCCCAATATTCCCAAGTTTTAAAAGATAAGTCCGTCATCTGGGTTGAAGGCTATATGGATGTTATCAGCCTACAGCAGGCTGGCGTGGGGAAAGCGCTTGCTCCTTTGGGCACGGCTTTAACAGAGCCGCAAATCGCAAAAGCGTGGAAGATAGATCCAGAGCCTTTTGTGTGTTTTGATGGAGACCTTCCCGGCCAAAAAGCAGCATTTCGTTTGGTGGAACGGGTGCTTCCTTTGCTTAAACCTGGTTATTCCCTTCGGTTTATACGTCTCCCAGCAGGGGAAGATCCAGATAGTTTACTGGTTACAGATCGTCGAGCCCTTTTGGAGCGCTTAATAAAAACGGCCTCTTGTTTAGTAGATTTTTTATGGCAATATCATGTGGAGACGTTGTCTTTGCAAACCCCTGAGCAAAAGGCTTTTTTCTATAAAACCCTGAAAGCGTTGGTGGGAAGCATTCAAGATCCTCAGGTTAAATCCCTCTACTACCTTTTTTTGCAAAAAAAATGGGATCAGCTGTTGAAGGAAGAACGAAAGGCGACGTGGCAAAAACCAGTGAATTTTTCTGCAGGCAGGAACGCGTCTTTTTCCCAAAAAAGCAGCGTCCCTAAGCCGTTATTTGACCTTTTGCACCTGCAAAGAAAAATTTTACTTGCAGTTCTGGTCAATCACCCTCATTTATTAGAGGAGGTTAATGAATCACTTGTTGCGTTAGATTTGCCGGAACAAAGTAATTTTGCTTGTTTGCGAGATGCTTTGTTGGAATGGTCTGCAGAGGAAGGAACTGTTGTTTCTCAAGAAAATGCATCTCATTTTTTGAAAAATGCACTGGTTGAGAAAGGTTTGGCAGAAGTTATGCACCGTATTTTAACGTCAGATGTGTATGTGCATGCTTCTTTCTCAAGGCCAGAAGCTTTATTGGAGCAAGCGAGGGCAGGGTGGCACGATGTGCTCGCCCATTACCAAAAACAAAGTAGTTTTAAAAAAGAGTTGAAAGAAACCCAAGATATTTTAGAAAGCAGCATGTCTGAGGATGCTTGGAAGCGTTTGAGAAGTTTGAAAGAATCTTCTTTTTTTAAGATGGATTCGTGAGAAAAAATTTCCAAATCATTAAAACATTTATGTTGAAGTAGTTAAAGGAAGAGAGTAACAAAAATGGCGACGAAGCCGGTGACAGACGAAAAAGATTTGTTTGAAGAAACTTCCGAAGTTGCATTGCTTGATAAGGCAAACTCGGTTAAGCGATTGATTGTTAAGGGTAAAGAGCGTGGCTTTATCACCTATGACGAACTTAACCGAATTTTGCCATCAGACCAGGTTTCTTCCGAACAGATAGAAGACGTGATGGCTTCTCTTTCAGAAATGGGAATTTCCCTTGTTGAGGGGGAAGACGATTTCCAAGAGGAAGAAGAAGTTGTCGCCCAACCAGAAGAAGATGAAGAAGGGGAGAAGCCGGGGGCCCAACTAGAAGCCTCTCGGACAGATGATCCAGTTCGTCTCTATTTGCGAGAAATGGGCTCAGTGAGCTTGTTGACCCGTGAAGGAGAGATCGACATTGCGAAACGGATCGAAGCAGGTCGAGAAATGGTTATTGGAGCTATCTGCGAAAGCCCTTTGACCATGAAAGCTCTTATCGCTTGGGGAGATGCCCTTCAAGAGGGTAAAATTCTTTTACGAGACATTATAGACCTTGAAACAACTTATGAAGGGGATGGGGACGCCTCTGAAGAAGAACTTGAAGATATTGAAGAAGAAGCAGAAACAGAAGAGAAAGATCCACCTGAAGAGGGAAGCGTTGCGACAGAAGCAACAGATGCCACAGAAGAAGATTTAACCGTTTCTCTTAATAGCATGGAAGCCTCTCTTATGCCGGGCGTTTTGGAGAAATTTGAGCAGATTTCTTCTACCTATGAGAAGCTGAGAAAAACCCAGGATAAGCGCTTGGAGGCATTACGGAAGGGAAAATCTAATTCCTCCTCCCTTGAAAAAGAATATGAAGGTCACCGTCAACACTTGATTGAGTTGATGAAAGGTGTTCATCTAAACCCCCTTCGTATTGATGAGCTTGTGGAACAGTTGTATGGTTTTAACCGCCGGCTTATCAGCTTGGAGGGTCGTTTGCTACGTTTGGCTGAATCTTCGGGGATCAGCCGTGCGCATTTTCTTGAAAATTATTATGGGCAAGAGCTGGACCATAATTGGTTTTCAACCATAGAAGCGCTTCCGCCAAAAGGTTGGAAAAGCTTTTTAGAACGTCACCGTGATGAAGCTGCGGTTATTCGCCAAGATATTTCTCAGATCCCCACAGAGTTTGGGTTGCATTTGAATGAGTTTCGTCGGATTGTTTCCACCGTTCAAAAAGGGGAGCGAGATGCGACCCGTGCAAAAAAAGAAATGATTGAAGCCAATTTGCGTTTGGTGATCTCTATTGCAAAAAAATACACAAATAGAGGCCTTCAATTTTTAGACCTGATTCAAGAGGGAAATATCGGCTTAATGAAAGCCGTTGAAAAATTTGAATACCAGCGGGGCTATAAATTTTCAACTTATGCAACCTGGTGGATTCGTCAAGCTATTACACGCTCTATTGCAGACCAAGCGCGAACGATCCGCATCCCCGTTCACATGATAGAAACCATCAATAAATTAGTGCGGATGTCGCGGCAGATTCTCCATGAAATTGGGCGGGAACCCAATCCAGAGGAGCTGGCAGAGCGTTTGATGATGCCTTTGGATAAAGTCAAAAAAGTTTTAAAAATTGCGAAAGAGCCTATCAGCCTTGAAACCCCTATTGGAGATGAGGAAGACAGCCATCTGGGTGACTTCATTGAAGATAAAAATGTTGTGGCGCCGGTAGATGCCGCTATTCAGAGCAATTTGAAAGACACAACCACCCGGGTGCTCTCCAGCCTTACAGCAAGGGAAGAGCGTGTTTTAAGGATGCGCTTTGGAATTGGTACAAATGAGCATACTCTGGAAGAAGTAGGACAGCAATTTAACGTGACCCGTGAGCGGATCCGTCAAATTGAAGCAAAAGCGATTCGAAAGCTGAGGCACCCAAGTCGCTCAAGAAGGCTTAGAAGCTTCTTAGACACCTAATGGAATAGCCAAGCGTTAATAAAGAAGAAATTTATTCAGATATTTCTTCCCTTTTGTGGAAAATCATCGTATAAGTGGTGTCCTGCAGCCGATCAATTAAATAGTGTTTAGATAGGTGATTATGATGCCAATTGAGAGAACTTTATCCATTATCAAGCCAGATGCAACACGTCGCAATTTGACGGGGATCATCAACAGCCGGTTTGAGCAAGCAGGTCTGCGCATTGTTGCCCAGAAGCGTCTTCAATTTTCTCTTCAACAGGTTGAGAAATTTTACGCTGTTCATTCGGAGCGTTCATTTTTTCAATCTTTATGCGAAATGATGGCTTCGGGTCCTGTCGTGGTTCAGGTTTTAGAAGGTGAAAATGCTATTCAGCGTAACCGTGAAATTATGGGTGCAACTAACCCTGCAAATGCTGCAGACGGAACGATCCGAAAGCTGTTTGGCGAATCCATTGAGCACAATTCTGTTCATGGTTCAGACAGCCCCGAAACGGCAGCCGAAGAGATCCATTTTTTCTTTTCTGAAATTGAGATTATTGGTTGAGTCTTTTTACCGTATATTGGCTCTGGTTTCAGCAAAAATAGTGTTTAGGGGCATGCGGGGGGCTTAAAGAAGTCTCTATTTTATATGCCCCTATTTTTATCTAAAAAAATTTTTTAATCTTTTTATTGCCTATTTGTATTTTTTGTGTTCTTTTATGTCAAATAGTAAATTGAAATAAAAGAGATTATCTTATGAAATTAGGCAAAATTAATTATATTAAAGTTTTTAGTATTTATTTGGCGGTAACAGCTGCGTATTCTGGCAAAGAGGATCAATTTGTAATAGGTTTAAGGGAAGATGGAAGCTTTTCCATGCAATCGACAAAACCATTAACAGAAAAAGAGTCAAAAGCATTAATGGGTCCAACAGAAGAGAGAACTGAAGCCTATCTTCAATATAAAAGGTTAAAAAAATTTAGAAAAGAACAAACGCAAGAACTCCCTAAACCAGCTTCTCTCCGTCAATGTAAGCGCACTTCTCAAGAAGCTTTGGAGCCTACAGACCCAGGCATAAAAAGGGAGGAAAGAGCCATACTTAATTTTGGGCTTAATCTTCCAACCGATGGGCCTGAAAACGAAGCAAATTATACTATGGTTCTTGAGGTATTTAAATTTTTTGAAGCTTTGGGACCAAGAGGTCAAGAACGGGCTCAACAAATTCGAGATAAATTAAGAGAGGATCTTTATTCATCTTTTGGGAAATCTTAGGATTTCTATTTTTGTGGAGGTGAAAAAAAGGCTACACAAAATTTGTCCAGCAAATTTTTAGAGGGTATGTGATTTCCCTTGCATAATCCGCGTCCTAGGGTGAGGATTTGAGACACAATCCAGTTGCCTGCTTCAACTCCCTTAGAAGCCCCAGCGATACCTCCCCCAACAGCTGCGATACTGCCAACCGTGACGCCACCGATAACTGCTCCTACAGTGTTTCCAACGACTGGAACAACAGTTCCAATCGCCCCACCCATGCCAGCGCCTGTTGCTGCGCCGCCTGCGCCACTGATGCCACCTCCGATAGCGGCCCCTGCAACGCCTCCTGCAATTTTACCTGCATCAATGATGCATAGTTTTGGGCTTTTAACTCTAAGACAGTTAGGAACGTTGATTTTGATGCTAGAGCCAGGGCATTCACGACAAAGATTTTGTGCTTCTAAACAATGACATGCCAAACCTGGCACACATATGGTTGCGCAAAAAATTTTGTTGACGATATCATCAAGGACCGTTGCATTGGCTGAGTTGAAAGACAGCAAAAAGCCAACAAGAAGCCATCTGTAAATGAACAAAGATTGGGTCATAGGCGCACACTTCCCCCTTTTTGAAGCTTTAACCCATTGTAAAAGAAAATAAATTAAAAACTGTTTAAAATCAAAGGATAAGGAGCGTAGGACGAACCTACTTAAGAAAGAGGGGTTACTTTCAAATTTCGTTCAATAATCCATGCCGCTTGGATGGCTTCCAGGATACGTTCATTGGAGCGTGCAGGATCATCAGAAAAATCAGGAAGCTGCTGAACCCATCCCCAAAGGTCTGTAAAGCGTAAGCTTAGCAGATCTACCCCTGGATGAACCTCTTCCAGGAGTTCTGCGATTTCTTCAATATCAGTCCATTTTAAAGACATGGGAGGCTTACCCCACCATCATGTTGCGCGTGGCAGAAGGCAGAGAAACAACCAAGCCATCTAGTTCAGGAGAAATGATGATCTGACAGCCAAGCCTGGACGTCTGGGTTAAACCAAAGGCAAGGTCGAGCATGTCGTCTTCATCTTCTGAGGCTTCTCCCAACAGTTCATACCACTCAGGGCTGACCACCACATGGCATGTTGAGCACGCAAGGGAGCCCTCACAAGCGCCTTCCAGATCAATTTTATTCTGATGTGCAATCTCTAAAACCGAGAGCCCAACAGGCGCTTCAACTTCAAGGCGAGATCCGTCTTTATGAATAAATGTCATTTTCGGCATATACGGTTCCTTCTCGGCGTCATAAATCTTAAAAAACATAAAGTGTTCAACATCCCCCATTATTTCCCACGTCTTCATTCCTAGCAAAGTTTTTTTTACGGAGCAAACTTTTTTTTAAATATTTTTAAGCGAACCTATAGACATGAAAAAATATATAGCTTCAGGTTTTTCTGCATTATTAAGTATTGGGTTGGCTAGTTGCTCTCTGTTGCCAGATGCGCCCGCGCCTGTGCAGCGGATTTTAATAGACCCAGAGCCACTTTCAACGCCTTTGCCTGCTAAAGGCAAAAAGAGGTCGATGTGGGTGTGGGTGGAGGACCCTCAAACAGAAAGCTTTTTAGAAACATCCAAAGTGCTTTTAAGGCCCACGCCTCATACCCTTGGATCTTATGAGGGGATTGTTTGGGCGTCTCCGCCTGGGACTATGTTGAAAAAAGCTTTGCTCAAGTCCCTCGTGGCTTTCAATGGGTTTGAGGGTGTTACAGAAACCTTCCAAAACACAAGCCTGCCTTTAGCAAAGGTTTCTACGACTTTGGATGGGTTTTGGATTGATTACACCTTGGGAGACGGAGCCCAGGCACGTATCAAAGGAACCCTTCGCCTGGAACGAGATTTTTCTAGCGCCACAAGCAAACAGATCACGAAAGCTTTTGACATCAAAATCCCCGTCCGCGGATCAGGCAAACAGGCTGTTTTCCAAGCCATTGAAGAAGCGGTTAAGCAATGGGCCCAAAATGCTGTAACATGGATTTATCAGATGTAGCGCGTTAAATTGGGTTTTTACAAACGTAATAATCTCTTAAAGTTGGGTAGTTTGAGAACGCGTCGTAATAAGCGCCATTGTTTACAAGCTCTACTTCATGGAATAGGGTGCGCAGGTGGTTTTTCGTTATGTCTCTCAGATGCCTTTCTGCATTTGCGTGCAAAAGCTTCACGCTTTCTATTTCTTCGGGGTATTCAGTCTCTAGTTTGTAGCGTACATAGTCTTCCTCGAAAATTTCATTAGGGGGCACGCTATCGCTATAGTTGTCGCGTTGCGTTATATAGTCTGCGACAGTTTGTTTAGCAATGGCGAGGTGTTCTGGCTCAAAACTCTCAAATTCTTGGAAAAGCCTGTTTCTTAAATCACTTTGCGTCCAATGGTTCGGTTCGGAATAATTATATAGCGTATAGATGGGCTCTTGCGTTTCGTTACAGATTGAAGATTGAAGCGTTGCTTCAAAGATAAACGTTGAAGTTGTCTCTTTTTTGAGCAATTTTGAAAACCGAGTGGCAGGGTCTGAGTTATCATCTGCAAAAAATTTCCAGGTACTCATATCCACGACAACCCTGGAAAAAAGACCGTTAAACCTCGAACAAAACGTATCATCGGAAAAATTTCCCCACAGATGCAACCGGTTTTGAAGCGCGCTACCTTTAGGGGTGGCTATATCGCTCGAGATCCAAAACTCTTTTGATCCTTCCGGGATGGGGGGCAGCGTTTCGTGAGCTTGTCGGCCAATGAGTAAACAGGGTGCTTCTCCCTGTTCGGTTTTCTGGCGTATCATTTCAAGCGTTTTTGTATTAACCGAAATTTGATTGGGGAGGTCTTCGTTACTGGACAAACTGTCTTTAGGTGGCACCGCAAAACCTTCAACCAGCACCCTTGTAAAGAAGAAAGAAAAAACTAGAATGCCGCGTAACATAGAAGAATCCTCTAAAAAAACACTGAACAATCAAATAGTTCCATAAAAAAATAAGATGGTCAATTTTTTTTATTCAACGGTCACAGATTTTGCTAAATTGCGAGGTTGATCCACATCTGTTCCCAAACGAAGGGCGGTGTAATAAGCCAACAGCTGAAGGGGAAGGGCATAAAGCAAGGGCATGGTAAAGCTGGAGGTTTCGGGGAGGATGTAAAAACTGGCAGAAAGGTGTTTAAGCTTTTCCTTCCCTTTTTCATCGGTCAGGATGGTCAGCTTTCCTTTGCGGGCTGCAACTTCTTGAATATTAGAAGCCGTCTTATCAAAATAGCCATCGTGGGGAGCCACCACCACCACCGGAACGTGCTCATCAATCAGGGCGATGGGGCCGTGCTTCATCTCACCCGCTGGGTAAGCTTCTGCATGGATGTAAGAAATTTCTTTAAGTTTGAGAGCCCCTTCCAGAGCCAAGGGAAAAGCGGCGCCTCGCCCCAGGTATAAAACCGTTTGGGCTTGGGCAAGGATGTCAGCAATCTCCTGTAGCGGAGTTACATTCCCCAGAAGAGGCAACATTTGGGCGGGTAATGCTTCCAGAGCATCAAGGTGGGCTTGTATGTCTTGGGGAGAAAGGGTGTTTCGTTCCTCTGCGATTTTTAAACACAACAGCGCCAAAACCATCAGCTGGCTTGTAAAAGCCTTCGTTGAGGCAACACCAATTTCAGTTCCTGCTTGGGTATGCAGGCTGATATCAGCAGCTCGGTCAATGGAGCTGGAGGGAACGTTTACCAAAGCAAGCACTTTTTGGCCTTGGTTTTGGGCATATTCAAGGGCGCCTAGGGTGTCTGTTGTTTCTCCAGATTGGGACACAACGCAGGTAACCCCACCTTCCGGGAGGGGAGGGCAGCGATAGCGAAATTCAGAGG
>JBOFKH010000273.1:0-12972 GCA_051657225.1 Alphaproteobacteria bacterium | reverse complement strand
ACGTTGAACGATAGTTTTCTTCCAGGCGAATCAACCGCCCTTTGGGGAAATCTTTTTGAAAACGGAGCATGTTTTCAACTTCCGCTCCCCGCCATCCATAGATAGATTGGTCGTCATCTCCCACAAGACAAATATTCGGGTTATCTTTGGAGAGAAACCGCAGCCATAAGTATTGAGCAATGTTGATGTCCTGGTACTCATCTACTAAAATATAGCGAAATTGCTCACGATAGCGGTGCAGAATATCCGGATTCTTATTAAATAATTCCAGGCATAAAAGAATCAGATCCCCGAAATCAACAGCATTTAAAGCTTTGAGACGCTCTTGATAAGCTTGATAAACTGCCACCAAGCATTTGTCAGGTTTAGTGCCTGAAAAAATACTAAGAAAAGAGGTTGTGGTCATCTTTTCTGCAGAAGCTCCCTTATCTTTCCAGCGAGACAGGGTGTTGAGTACAATTTTGGGAGGATATTTTTTTTCATCAAGCCCCAACTGCTTCAAGATCTGTTTCAAAAGCCGCAGTTGATCACCCGTATCCAAAATGGTGAACTGGGAGGAATAACCCAGGAGATCCGCATGCTTGCGAAGTATTTTTGAGCTGATGCTGTGAAACGTTCCCAGCCATAAAGAATCAAGAGGCGTCTGGTGTAAATGTTGAACCCGATGACGCATCTCTTGGGCAGCTTTGTTGGTAAAGGTCACAGCAAGCACCTGGAACGGCAAGGTATCTTTCTGGCTTAAAATGAGGGCCAGTTTTGTTGTAAGGACACGGGTCTTTCCAGATCCCGCTCCAGCCAAGACCAAAAGGGGACAATCAAAGGTTTTGACCGCTTCAAGCTGAGATGTGTTGAGCGTATTTAGAGATTGATCTAGAGGAGAAAGAGAATCTGAAGCCAAGGGAAACTTTCTAGCGTTTTGGGTCATTCGGCAGGCTTTACATCAGGCAGGTGACACGTTTTCAGCCACACGTCATAAACTGGATGTGCAAAAGGGGAAAGCCCCGGACTTGACGCAAACATCCAGCCAGAAAAGATTTGTTGGGAGGCTCGCCCTTTGGGGGTGTCGTGAATCGTCAAGTAAACGGCTGAATCATGGGTTTCATCAAGGGGGGTTCGGTAGCAGGCCCGGACCATAATCTCGAGGGTCCCGAATTGAATCTTCTCTCCAGTTGAACCTTTAAGCTCAAACACCCGAGTGGTTACCTTATCAAGCCCTTGAAGGGTGACACCCACAGCCTTCACAAAAGATTGTTCATCAAGGTCAAGACTCTCAGGCCCAGGGATGCTCTCTGTTAAAGGGGCAGGCGGAGGGGTTTCTGCCAGGGAGTAATCTCTTGAGTAAACTACAAGAAAACAGAGAAGAACGAACCTGTAAACAGGATAGAAAAAATGTTGCATGGGTCTCCCATCCTTAAATTCTTTGTAGCGTTTAGAGCGCAGGTTGCTAAATGTCTTTCAATGAAGAGAAATTTTGTCGAAGGGGCTATCCAAGGAAAAAGCGGGAATGTCTACAACCAGTTGTTCTTTTGTTTCACCAGTTTCCATTACATAGCTTCCGTGCATCATACCCGAAGCTGTTTTGAGGGTTACGCCGCTTGCGTATTCATAGGTCTGAGAAGGTAAAATGACAGGTTTTTCACCTACAACGCCTGGGCCTCGAACCTCATGGACATAGCCTGACGCATCCGTGATATGCCAATAGCGGTTACACAGCTGAATGGGATGGGGACGTTGGTTGGTGATCGCAATATGATAAGCCCACAAGAAGACCTCTTCTTCCGGGTGAGACCCTTCGTTCAAGAAAAAAGGATCTACTTCTATGGAAACTCCGTGGGTTTTTTTTTGGTAAGACATGCGCGGTTTCCTCGTTCAATGAATCTTCCTGGCTCATCTTTTTCTTTTTTGAAGTGAAAGTCAATGCGTTTTGAAGCTTAAAAACAGGGAACCCCAAGTGTTTGAAAAATTAAAAAATGATCCGTAAGATCAAGCAAACTGCCGTGATTTTTCCATTTTTTCACACGCACCCCGCGCAATTTTAAGCCGCGGTTTTGTCTTCACTGTGGGCTGAAAATCCTGTCTCTAAAGCTCTAAGATAGGTTTGAAGAAGATACTCTTGTTCGTCTAAGTCTTCTTTTTTCATCTTTCTCAACCGCAAAACTTTTCGAAGGGTTTGCACATCAAACCCAGCGCCTTTGGCTTCTTGCAAGACTTCTTTGATGGTTTCCATCATAGTTCTTTTCTCTTCTTCCAAGCGCTCAAGGCGATCGATAAATGAGCGTAATTGCTGGGCTGTAGAAGGTGAAACCGACTCAAACATGTCAAAACTCCAAAAAGCGATAATTAAGTTTTTTATAAATAAAAATTCATTTCATGACAACATAAAATAACTGTCATAAAGCAATAAAGCCGAGATCATCTCTCGGCTTTATTGTTTTTGCAAATCAAAGATAGAGCTGGGGAGGATTTAAAAATCCATACCGCCCATTCCACCCATGCCGCCCATGCCACCTGGCATGCCACCACCTTGAGGGGCCTGCTTTTCTGGACGCTCTGCAATCATAGCCTCGGTTGTAATCAACAACCCAGCAACAGATGCAGCGTTTTGAAGCGCTGAACGCACCACTTTTTTAGGATCAATGATGCCGCAGGCAATCATATCTCCATACTGGTCTTTTTGAGCATCGTAGCCAAAATTTTTGTCTGCGCTCTCCAAAAGTTTGTGGGCTACAATAGAGCCATCTTTCCCGGCATTTTCAGCAATCTGACGAACCGGTGCCTGGATCGCCCGACGAATGATGTCGATCCCTGCGCGTTGCTCATCGTTTGCAGGCTTCAGTGCGTCTAAAATGCGTGATGCATAGAGCAGTGCACGACCACCCCCTGCAACGATTCCTTCTTCCACCGCAGCTTTTGTTGCGTGGGTTGCATCATCGACACGGTCTTTCCGTTCCTTCACTTCCACCTCTGTGGCACCGCCGACACGAATCACTGCAACGCCGCCAGAAAGCTTGGCAAGGCGTTCTTGCAATTTTTCTTTGTCGTAATCTGAAGTGCTTTCTTCAATCTGTGCACGAATCTGTCCACAACGCGCTTTAATCTCATCTTTAGTTTGCCCCAAAGCGCCTTCAACGATGGTGGTATCATCTTTGGAGATGAGAATTTTTTTGGCACGTCCCAACATGTTGATGTTGACGGATTCAAGCTTCACGCCCATTTCTTCAGAGATGAGTTGACCACCTGTCAGCACCGCAATGTCTTCCAACATAGCTTTGCGACGGTCACCAAACCCAGGCGCTTTCACAGCTGCAACTTTCAATCCACCCCGTAATTTATTCACCACAAGGGTTGCCAACGCTTCGCCTTCAACATCCTCAGCGATAATAAGCAAGGGGCGGCCAGACTGAACCACCGCTTCCAAAACGGGAAGCATAGGTTGAATGCTGCCCAATTTTTTTTCATGGAGAAGGATGAACGGATTCTCCAGCTCACAAAGCATTTTTTCAGGATTCGTCACGAAGTAAGGAGAGAGATAGCCGCGGTCAAACTGCATCCCTTCCACAACATCCAATTCAGTTTGCAAGGACTTAGCTTCTTCAACGGTGATCACACCTTCGTTACCAACCCGCTTCATAGCTTCAGCGATCATGTTACCGATTTCAGATTCACCATTGGCAGAAACCGTTCCAACTTGAGCGATTTTATCAAATTGCCCCTTAATTTCGATCTTATTTTTCTCAAGCTCTTGAACCATGGTTTCAACGGCCATGTCAATGCCGCGCTTCAAGTCCATCGGATTGACACCCGCTGCGACGGCTTTGATGCCTTCCCGCACAATGGATTGCGCCAAAATGGTAGCCGTTGTGGTGCCATCTCCAGCCAAATCAGCAGTTTTGGAGGCAACTTCCCGAACCATTTGAGCACCCATGTTCTCAAACTTATCTTGAAGTTCAATTTCTTTTGCAACCGTCACACCGTCCTTGGTGATGCGAGGAGCACCGAAAGATTTATCCAAAACCACATTGCGGCCTTTAGGCCCCAGGGTCACTTTTACAGCATCAGCAAGAATATCAACACCTTTACGGATACGGTCACGAGCATCGGTTCCAAATTTTACGTCTTTTGCAGCCATTGCTTAAATCTCCTTTTTGATCATCTATCAGAATTTATTAGCTTAATACACCCATGATGTCGGACTCTTTCATAACGATATAGTCTTGGGCACCCAGCTTGATTTCAGTTCCAGACCATTTTCCGAACAGAATGCGGTCCCCTTGTTTAACATCCATGGGCAAAACTTTCCCATCTTCTGATCGAGCTCCAGGTCCAACAGCAACCACTTCGCCTTCCATAGGCTTTTCCTTGGCAGTATCTGGGATGATGATTCCACCAGCTGTCTTTTCTTCTGCTTCCGTCCGTTTCACCAGAACACGGTCATGCAGGGGTCTAAAGGTTTTTGCAGTCATAGCATGATTTCCTTTGCTGTTATTAACCTAACGTTTTAAAAAACTAGCACTCATTGTAATCGAGTGCTAAAATCCTTTTTACCATATTTTTACCTTGATCTTCAAGTTTTTTTTGAGAAAAAAATGCGAAAGACAGCGCTTTTAAGAAACACTTTTGCCAGTTTTCAAGATAAATCAATTTTTAATGATTATTCATAATTTATTGATTTTTCTTTTGTACATTTGAATAAGAAACAAAACAAGTCAATGTGTTATACAGATAAATTTGAAAACCTGGATTAAACTAAGATGCATTATGGAATTCGCTTGCTCATGGGAATCACCCTTACTTGGATGATCGTTGTGTGGCCACCTCTTAACCAAAATTTGTCCTATTTTGATTTCCCACTGGGAGGAGTCGCCGCTCTTTCTGAGATAGAAACCCAGACGGAAAAAACTGGAGGAAAACACTCAGTCGATACTCAAAAGAGCGAGGAAACGCAGAACCCAACTGAAAAACCAAAGCCACTTGAGCAAGGCGAAGAATGTGACCCAAAACGTACGCCTTGGTGGATGGCGCCACATCTCCCTTTTTAAAAATTTTTAACGCCTATCCCCAAGCAACTCCCAAACACCTCTTGTTTTTTTTTGATACGTTCGTTATGTTCGACCGTAGCATTTTCCTGGAGGGGTGGCCGAGTGGTTGAAGGCGCACGATTGGAAATCGTGTATACGCTTATACCGTATCGAGGGTTCGAATCCCTCTCCCTCCGCCAGCCTTCACGGGCAGCATGCCATAAGTGAAGCGCTTGTGACCTTGCGAACAAAAAAATAGCGTCGAGAGCTCACCGAAAAATGGCCATAGAAATTAGAAACGCACCAGGCACAACAGTCCTAACCGAGTAGATTGATAAAGTTAATTCTTGTCTTTTAGATGTGCGTAATTTTGAACGCATTTGGCACCTTAAGCAACCCAATATGTAGAAAACACCCTAAAGCTTCTTGATGGTCAGCATACAAAAACCAGACAAGACCGCTCACATGAATCTGTCGATCATTCTTTACGACCAACCCAGTTTTGAGAAAATTGCTTGATTTTTTTGTCAAATTCAGGTTTAATGTAATTGATTTTATTTAGAAATTTTTTCTAATAAAGATTAATCTAATGAAACGACGGGAGACTTAAATGAATAATAATTTAATCGTAATGGCTTTGGGGCTTATGTTGTCTACAGCTTCAGTTTCTTTCGCTGAAGAAGGTAAAGATTCAGCTGGAAGTACGCATGAAGCAGTGCCAGCAACGGATGGAACAAAACCAAGTGAAGCGGTGAGTGCTGATCACAAAGAAATGAAGGATCATGCTGCACCTCATGATGAAGCAAAGAAAAAGAAGAAAAAAGGCGGGCATCGTAAAGGTCACCACCACAAGAAATCTAAGCACGCTCACAAAGCTGAAGAGCATCACGACGCGGCGCATGGACATAAAGCTGTAGAAGGCGATGCTAAGAAAACTGAACATGCTGCAGAGCCTATGCCCCATGAAGCATCCCCTAATAAAAAGGATTAGCTTTATTTTATAAACGCTGATGTGTGAAAAAGCAGGTCTCTTTTTTGAGGCCTGCTTTTTTTCATGGAGCTAAATCTTTTATATAGCCTGACTGGCCTGACTTGGACCGCCTTCTTGTTTTTCAGCACTTGTATTATCAGGCTGAGGCGCGTTGTCTGCTTTTGGGGCTTCTTTTTGGTTTATTTGGCTTATTTCTTGGGTGAATTTCCGCCTTGCTGCTAGTTCAGCCGTAAGTTTTTGAGCAGCCCGAGGGTTCATAGAGCTTAAGATAGGAGAAAGCTTCACTTCTTTCATCATATCCACAACTTCCAACAAAACTTCTAGCTCAAGCCCCTCAAAAATAAGGGCTGCTTTATCAGGCTTCATCAACTCATAAATTTTGACCAAACCGCGCATTCTTTCTTTTTCATGCTCTTCTCTGGCAGATACCATTTCTTTTAAGGCATCTCGAATTTTTTCCAACTCTTGAACTTTTTGGTCAATTCGCTTTTCTGCGATCTCTAAAAGATGCTCCCGATCTAAAACAGATTTTTCCCGCTTTTCGATTGCACTACGGCGCCCTGAGAGGCTTTGGAGAATTTTGACTTCTTCCGTCGTTAAATTCAGGATATCAAGCTCTGGTTCTTTGGAAGCCGTTTCTGATGCAACGGCAGGCTTTTCTTCTGTTTTGAGAATTGATCCGGTACCTGAAGTTAAAGAATTAGGGATCGCTGTTCCTCCCCCTGCTGCGGGAGGAACAGGATTTTGCGCAGGCGACGTTTCTTTGGCCTGCTTGACGTTTGAACTTTCAGAGCCTTGAGCAGAAGACGGCTGAACGGCAGCTTCTTGAGAAGGCCCTACACCACTGGTTGGAGAAGGACTTGCCATACTTTTTTCTGGTTCTGCTGCAGCTTGCAAAAAGCTTTTTGACTCTCCAGAAAGCAAGGTTGCAGAAGCAACAGGAGATTTATCGTAAAATCGAAATCCAAGCAAAATGGTAATGCCAAGCAAAATGCCGGGAATCCAAAAAATGCTTCGGAGTGAGATTTCCCCAGAAGAATTTGGAAAAAGTGTAAAAGAGGACATTAGTGCAATCCTGTTGCTTGTTGAAGAAATCCTCCAGATTCCTTGATAGAAGGCAAGATTGGAAGCGAATCCCCTTGCTTATGCGCTAATTTTTTTAAAGGTTCTTCTTCCGTTTCAGCTTTGGCCATTTCTTGTTTTGCCTCCCTAGCTTTTCGAACTTCACGATCAAGCTCTTTTACCAAAGACTCCCCCCGGTCTGAAAAAAATCTGAGGTCGTCTACCAAGGATGTAGCCGTTCGAATTTTGAGATTTAAGCTTTCCTCAAATTCAGTCGTTTTCTGACGCAACTGGTTTAAGCTTGTTTCTGCATGAACCAGTGACTGAGAAAACGCTGAAAGCAGCCGTTCTAGATCTTGTCTATTTTTATAAAAAACGTTCAGTTTGCGCGCTAATAAAGACGTATAAATAAAAGCACACATGACAAGGGTTACGAGCCCTGCATCCCAAAAAAATGAAGGTATATAAAAATTAAGCATCTTCTGCCTCCTCTGCGTGGTTTAAGTAATCAGCATCCAAGAAAATGGCGATGTTTCCATTTTTTTGACCCATTTTTCCAACAAAAAGATTGTGTTCCCCACATCTTACCTTAACTTGGCTTTCGGGGGTTACACCGAGGGGTAATGAGCTTCCCTCTCGCCAGTTCACCACCGTACCTAAGCCTATGTGAACCTCATCTAAAACCGCTTCAAGGGTCACCTCCGTATGTTGCAATTCCTTAGATACATGGTTCTCCCAAACGCTATCACGGCCTATATTTTCACCTACAAACATCTCCAAAAGCATGGGGCGAATAGCTTCTAAGCTTCCGTAAGGAATCAGCAATTCCATCACACCGCCTTTCCCTTCCATTTGAATTTTCAAACGCACCAATATTGCAGCATTCGAAGGCCTTACGATGGTCGCAAATTTTGGACTTCCTTCAATCCGGTCGATGGAAAATTTTGTTGGAGCAAGAGGTTCCAGAGCTGACTCCAGCTCATCTAGTAACAATTTAAAGAGACGTTTAACCAGGTTGCGTTCGATGGTTGTGTAGGATTTAGTGTTTTCGATTTTTGAAGACTCTTGAGTTTTTCTGCCTCCCAAAAACACATTCACAATAGAATAAATGAGCGGTGAGTCTGCAATGATTAAAGAGCCCCCTTCCCATTGTTTTGACGTAAAAATACCAATCAAAGATTGGGGAGAAACTTTATCGAGGTGTTCTCCAAAACGAAGGGAAACGATCTCACTTAAGCTGACTTCAACGTTGTCCGAGGTTAAATTTCGCAGGCCAGTTGAAAGCGTACGGGTCACCCGCTCAAAAATGACTTCAAGCATGGGTAGGCGTTCATAAGAAACCGTCTCCGGGTTTAAAATAGCATCTAGCCATGGAGGAAGAGTACCTCCCTGGGGCGCTTTCACAGCTTGCCCTTTTGCCTGTTTTGTTGCTTGTGTATTTTTGACCATTACGCCTTTTCTCCTTACTGAACCAGCATATTTTTAAACAGAACGTTGCGCACTTTAATGGGAGCAGACTCTGCATTCACACGAACTAAAAGTTGATCTCTTAGTTGGTACATCGCCTCTGATCCTTTAAAATCATCTACTCGCAGCTCCCTTAAGTACACTTGAAACTGGTCCACAATACGTGGAATAACCACCTGTATATCCTGAATGTGTTTCTCTTGGGTTAATTCCAATACAAGAGAAATTTTTAAAAAGCGTTGCTTGGTTCCAGCCGGGGCACTTAGGTTCACAAGAATGTCAGGAAGTGCTACAAAAAATGATTTTTGAAAGCTTGTTAAAGAACGTTCTTCCTTTTTGGGCTTAGGAGGTTCTTCCAATCCCAACATCTGTCGTCCTTGTGACGTGAGAAGAGCTGCTGCAAGTGCGGCCCCCAACACACCTATTATAATCAGGATGAAAAGAAATTTACCTCCCTTTTTTTTCTCAGGTTTTTTAGAAATAGCTCCAGTTTCTTGCTCAGAGCCTTGGGTTGTTTTTGATGTATCCTCCATGATTTCCTCTTTTCTTTAGTCTCAGGTACGGTTTTATACCCTGTGAAATCATCGTGCCAAAATGAACACGTTCACCTTGTTTATATTTTGTCCATTAGATCAAGACTGGCACACATCCTGCATCCAAAAAGGTAAACAGAATCTAAACAACAGCATAAAAATTTTAGATAAAAGAGGGATTTTTACATGGCTAAGGTCGTCGCTTCGCTTCTTGGAACCCAGTTTATTGGGCTTAACCGCGCTTTGCAAGAAACAGGACATAATGTTGGGAACTTTGGAACATCTGGTTTTCAAAAGCACATGTCTCTTTTTGAAAGCTATGAACACCCTGTGAGTTATGGAGAAAAAATTAGCTACGTCGTCCACGGACCTGAATGGAGAAATCTGCAGCAAGGAGGTTTGAGGGCAACTGGAGATGTTTATAACGTTGCAATTTTAGGGGAAGGTTTTTTGAAGTTAGAAGGAGAAGTTTATACAAGGGCCGGAGAAATGCTACAAGATCCTGAGGGAGTTTTGAGAACGTCAGATGGGCGTGCAATCCTTGATGATGGGGGTTCTCCAATCGTCATTCCCATAGGAGAAAAAATTAGCGTGAACCGAGACGGCTCTATTTTTTCTATCACCACCCAAGAAAAAATTGCGACCCTTGGGCTGTTTCAATTTGAAGACCAGCAGAACCTAAAAACCATTGGGGACAACGTCTATGAACCAACGCCAGACCAAGAAGCGCAGCCTGTTGAGAGACCAAATATTCTTCAAGGTTTTTTAGAAACGAGCAACACAAGCTCTGGTGAAGAAATGATAGACCTTGCCAATTTCACGACTACCTATCAACAAGCCGTTTATATGAGCCAAACTTATCAAGCAACCCAATCAGAAATGATTCATCCATTCTTAAGTCCGTTGTTAAGGGCCTAAAATTTAATTTTTCGAACTTAAAAAAAATTTTACAAATTGTCGCTAAAAATAACAAAATTTTACAAGGAGACGGATTATGGCCGCAAGTGATATTGCTGCAACAGGTATGCACGCAATGAAAACAAAAATGGAAACGCTGACCGGTAACATCGCAAACTCCAAAACGATCGCCTTCAAAGCACAAGAAGTCGAATTTAAAGACACCCTTTACCAAATGCACCAACCTGCTGGCATGCCACTGGATGATACAGGCAATGTGACACCTGTACCCTTTCAAGTTGGAACAGGTGTTCGCGTAGGCAGCACCTATCGGCATCTCGCAAAAGGAGAGGCTATCTCAACAGAAAACCCCCTTGATGTTTACATCGACGGACCCGGATATCTAAAAATTACCTATCCAGATGATACATACGTTTACACCCAGGCTGGTAATTTTACGCTTGATGAGCAACGCCGCATTGTGACGTCAGAAGGATATCTTGTGGAAGATGGCTTTACGATTCCTGAGTACACGACAGATATTTATATCAACCGACAAGGTGAAATCTACGCAAGAGTTGATGGCGAAGAGGAAGCTCAGCTGGTTGGAAATTTTAGTTTGACTATTTTTAATAACCCCCGAGGCCTCGAAGCCATCAGTGAAAACTTCTACAAAGAGACCCCCGCTTCTGGCGACCCTGTGGAAGGACAACCCGATGAACAAGGTTATGGAAGCATCCTTCAAAAACATATTGAGGCTTCAAACGTACAGTTGATCACCCAAATGACGGGTATCATTGATGCTCAGATTTGTTATCAAGCCTGCGCAGAGGTCATCAAAAAAGATAACCAGCGCAAAGAAGTAGATATTTCCTTGGCTAGAAATGGTTAATCCGTTTTTAAGATACTCCCTTCATCAAAGGAAACCATAACCGTGGGACAGCATCATTTTCCAACCAAATCGCTTTTTGTTGCATCAGCGATGGGTCTCTTTTTATGTTTGTCTGTTTGCTTAGGAAAACCTGAAGCACCGGATTTAAAAGATCTTTCTAGCAACGAGGATGCTCCACGATTTCTTTCCAAAGAAATTGCCTCCCAAGTTCAAGAACAAACGGGTTCCCAAGGTGTTCATTTGAGCTTTGACCCCAGGTGTATTGCACTGTTATCTTCCCTCAAGGGAGGAAGCTTTCGCGTTGAGCATGTAACCATTGATCAGCATCGCTCCCGCTTTACAGCAACAGTATCTACGCCAGATGGGATGAAGCCTTTGATGATTAAAGGGGGCTTCACTTTATCTTTAAAGCTTCCTTTTGTAGTTCGGTCCATTGCACCTGGCGAGGTGATTCAACAAGATGACCTGGAATGGAACACGGTTGAAGTGGGCTCAAATTTAAAAAATGCCGTCTTAAAAATTGAAGATTTAGTCGAAAAAACCCCTCGTCAAAAGAATCTTGAGCCAGGAAAAATTATCAAAGCACGGGATCTCCAAAAACCGATTTTAGTCAAAAAAAATGAAATGGTTACGGTTATTTATCAAAAAAACACCCTCACCATCGAACAGCAGGGTAAGGCCCTAGATGAAGGCAGTGCGGGCGATGCGATTCGCGTTTTAAATCCTGCAAGCAAAAAGCCTATTTTCGGAACCATTACTGCCAGAAAACAAGTCAAAGTAGGAGATCACTCTCCGCAAGAAAGGTCTGTTTTATGAAACCTTTTTACTCTCTCTGTCTTACAGCGGGTATCAGCCTTCTGGTGAGTGGATGTTATAAAGCCTCTCGTCTTTCAGATATCGGCGATACGACACCCATGACACGCACCCAAGACCCAACAGCTTATGGTGGTTATAAGCCGATTATGACACCGATGCCAGGCCCCCAGCGTTCACGAACCCAATCCCCTTCTTCCCTGTGGCAAGCAGGTGCGCGGGCTTTTTTCAAAGATCAACGAGCCAAACGCGTGGGAGACATCTTGACCGTGCTTGTGAATATTGATGAAAAAGGCAAAATTCAAAACACAACATCTTTTGGACGAACTAGCTCTCAAACAGCAGATCTCACCAATCTACTCGGCTATGAAAAACAGCTAAAAGGATTTTTTCCTAAATCCTTTAATCCAACTAACGCCCTTAACCTTTCAAGCAACCCCGACCACCAGGGAAAAGGTACTATTGATCGTAAAGAAACCGTCAATTTTAATATCGCAGCTCTAATTACTCAAGTTTTACCAAACGGTAATTTAGTCATCTCAGGGCGCCAAGAATTTCGATTTAACAACCTGGAGATAAGAGAAATTCTTGTAACAGGTGTTGTTCGGCCAGAGGATATCCTTTCCAACAATACCATCAGCCTTGAAAAGATTGCAGAAGCCCGCCTAGCCTATGGGGGACGCGGAGCCTTCACAGATGTCTCACAACCCCCTTATGGACAGCAAATCCTCAATAATTTAATGCCGTTTTAAGCAGCGAAGCTATTAGTGAAATTTGTGATGAAAAAGTGAAAATTTTATCATACTTTTTAATTTAATTGATTCCACTAAAAAAAAGGTCTAAAATTGTCAATTGAATGCTTAGTTACAGTGTTCTATGGTACGTATGTTTAAAAATAAGGGGATTCTCATGAAGAGAGTAAAAATATACCGGGGGTATAAAGAGGCAGATTTCTTAGGTAAGCAAATAATTCCTCTTGGATCTGTAATTTCTTTGACACAAGGTCCTGGAAGAGGCGGAAGCGAGACGCGCCAGTATCCTTGGGGTTATTAAGCGCTTTTGATGCGTTGCTTTTACTTGTGTGATGCACTCTATGAATTTTTTTCATTTTGAGTTAGAGGCGTTTCATTACGCCGCCCGGTGCGGGGGCTCCGTTGTTCTTTTGCGTGCGGGCTCTGATACCTACGCTAGCCTCAGTCCTGAGGCTAGCCTAGCTTTTTCTTACGCTTTAAAACACCGCTTTTTCAGAAAAAATGGTTTGTTTGTACCTGTGCTTGAGGGAGTTGAAAGCCAAACTTC
>JBOFKH010000272.1:0-1174 GCA_051657225.1 Alphaproteobacteria bacterium | reverse complement strand
GCCGCGCGCCGACTCGCGGCCGTGGCGATCGGCCGGCAGCGCGGCGCTGTCGCAGTTGATGAGCGAAGCCGGCATCGGGGATGGCGGCGGAAATTCAGGTGGTAGGCGGGCGCCTGTCGGCGGCTACCGTGGCGGCTATCGCGGATCAGGCTACCGCTACGGCGGCCCTGACATGCGCGCCCAACCGGGCGACGACATGATGCACGCAGGGGGCTCGCAAGGCTTCTACCAGCAGGGCGGCGGCGCGACGTTGCCCAGCTACAGCATGGGCGACTTCTCGCGCCCGTTCAACGGTGCAGCCCTCGCCAACGATGCCGGCTACCAGGACGTCGCGCGCGACTTCTCGTTGTCCGACTTCCAGGCTGACCCCGGCTACCAGTTCCGCATGCAGCAGGGCGCGGAGGCGCTTCAGAACAGCGCGGCCGCGCGTGGGAACCTGATGGGTGGCGACACCGGCCGCGCGCTCATGGAGTACGGGCAGAACTTCGCGAGCAACGAGTTCCAGAACGCGTTCCAACGCTACCAACAGAACCGGCAGTTCCGCAGCGGCGCGTATCAGGACGCCTTCAACCGCAACAGCGCGGAGCGCGGCAACGCCTACAACGTGTTCAATCGAGAGCGCGACTTCGCCGCCAACGAGCGCAACACGCGATACAACCAACTCGCGAACCTCGCGGGGCTCGGCCAGACGGCGAACACGAGCGTCGGGAACTGGGGCTCCAACGCGGCCAACGCGGCGGGGAACTTTGGCGTCATGGGGTCGAACGCGGCGGCGGCTGGGACCATGGGCCAGACGAACGCGTGGACGAACGCCGCGAACCAGATCGGCGGCGCGTGGGCGCAGTACCAGGCGCAGCAGCGACCGAGCGCGAACGGCTACACGGCGGCGAGACCGTACGACCCGAACGCAGGGATGGGGTACTGAACATGCCAGTCGACTCATCTATCCCGCTGTCGGCGCTGCACTTCAAGGCGCCCGACATGATCGGCGCGCAGCAGCAGGCCGCGCAACTACGCGAACATGAAGCGATGGCGCGCATGCGTCAGATGCAGATGGAGGCCGCGCAGCGTGAGCAGAGCGACAGCGTGGCGCTGTCCGACCTGTACCGGACGCATGGAACGGACCGAGAAGCCATGCTGCGTGGCATGGCGCAGGGCGGGCTCGGCTCGCGCA
>JBOFKH010000271.1:0-2226 GCA_051657225.1 Alphaproteobacteria bacterium | reverse complement strand
AAGCGCGTCTACAAAGACCCCATCCGCCATGACGGTTTCAGGAATGTCCAACCCAAAGCGTTTTCCCACCTCGAAATCTTCTACCCCATGCCCCGGCGCCGTATGCACAAGCCCCGTGCCTGTGTCTGCGGTGACGTGGTCACCTGGCAGAAGGGGTACCTCTACGCCATAGCCAGCACCAGCTAGCGGATGATGGCACACGGTTCCTTCCAGAGCAGCACCCGTGCAAGTGCTCAAAACCGTAGCCTCTTGCAAGCCAACGGCTTCTTTAAAGGAGGGCAATAGGTCTTCTGCTAAAAGCAGCACGTCCCCCACGTCAAGCTTTGCTTCTTGAGTTACGGCTTTGACCTGGACCAAGACGTAGGTGAGATTAGGGTGGTAGGCAATGGCTCTGTTTCCAGGTAAGGTCCACGGCGTTGTCGTCCAGATGACAGCGGAGCCTTGCAGGGTCCCCAGTGCAGCCTCCATGGCTTCCGACAACTTCTTAAAAGGAAAGCGTACGTAAAGAGAGGGGGAGGTGACCTCCTGATACTCCACTTCCGCTTCCGCAAGGGCGGTTCCTTCAACGACGGACCATAAAACAGGTTTAACACCCCGGTAGACATAGCCCTTTTCGACGAGCGCAAGAAACTGTGCAACGATGGAAGCCTCCGCTTTAGCATCCATGGTGCTGTAAGGATTTTCCCAGTCCCCCATAAGGCCCAAGCGTTGAAATTCACCGCGCTGAATCTCAAGCCACGTTTGGGCGAAAGCGCGACATGCTTGGCGAAATTCAAGGGGATCAACACCCTCTTTTTTCTTGCCTTTTTTCCGGTAGGCTTCTTCCACCTTCCATTCAATGGGTAGCCCGTGGCAGTCCCACCCCGGTACAAACACAACATCTTTGCCTAGCATAAACTGGCTTCGATTGGTTACGTCTTTTAAGATCTTGTTTACAGCATGGCCCATGTGGAGGTGGCCATTGGCGTAAGGGGGGCCATCATGGAGCACAAATTTAGGCGCGCCAGCCCGGGCGCGGCGTTGCTTTTG
Source organism: Alphaproteobacteria bacterium (assembly GCA_051657225.1). Classification (GTDB taxonomy): domain Bacteria; phylum Pseudomonadota; class Alphaproteobacteria; order Holosporales; family JBOFFI01; genus JBOFFI01. The sequence continues at coordinate 1,197 of JBOFKH010000271.1, read as the reverse complement.
GGAAAGCTGAAACGCTTTCCAAAATGCCAACAATTGGGGCTCTTTTTGAGGAAGGCCAGCCTTCATAGGAAAAGGTGTTTGAGGTAAAAAAATGGTAGCGCGATAGTCTTTTTCCATCCGTAAAAGTGGCCCTTCATTTTTTATACAAGATTCGGATTCTCTTCTCCCCCTTTCTGCCATGAATCTAGCCAGAACACAAGAAGGACACGCTGAGGAACCTAAAATGAGTCTCTAAATATTCAAAATTGTCTAATGTTTCAAAGGTGGTATTAAAAATGTCTTTTATAGATATTTTTTTTATCTATGGTACTTGGAATTGTTTATTTAAAAATTGGTATAAAGATGAATTTTTTTTATTGCTTTTTATTTTTTAATTTAGTTTCATCTGTAGATGCTTTCTCACAATCTAATGGGCTTGTACCTAGCGAAAGCTTTGAATTTTTGAATCCTGAGCGTGTTAAATCGCTGAAAGATTCTAAAAATTTTAGTTCATCTAAAACGCTTTATGAAAGCAAAAAAAACCATCGAAAAGGCAAAAAATTGCTTTTGAACATTTTGAAAAACCCAAATCACCCAGACTATGAGACTACCGTTAATTATGCGGGAGACTCCCTAAGCAAAAAACTTGAAAAGGCCGCCAAAAAGGCTCTGGAAAACATTTTTGGCGAACTGGGGAGCTATGGTTTTCTTGAAAAATCTTATGCTTATTTTAAGCAAAATGATGGCTCATTTTTATATCTGGAAGCTTTTAAAAATTTGATTGGTTTAGTTTCAAAAGTTAGATCTTCTTCTGATGTGAATACAAAATTGCAAGCTTTTATTGCCATGAAAATTCTCCAGGAAAAAGGCATGTGGCCAGAGGGCTCTTTTGGAGAATTTGTTTTAGAAATGCATTAATAAAGATGGCCTTCACATATCTTTTTCATGCTTTTCTTGTTTTTTAAAAGTTGTTGATTTTTTTTATTAGGGAAACACACCTTGGGGGTGGGCAATTGCAGTGGTGGATTTCATTGGGCGCTGTAAATGGCAAGGCAAAACCATCAGCCTTTGGTGGCAGGTCTAGGTCCTTTGTGCATGTATGACAGGATAAGCTTATCCAAACCTCGTCTCGTCCTGCGCATTCGCCTCAATTAATCTTAGACTTGGTATCATTTTGCGCAACGAGATACTTTTTAAAGTCCAAAAAATCTATTTTTT
>JBOFKH010000270.1:0-4118 GCA_051657225.1 Alphaproteobacteria bacterium | reverse complement strand
GAGGATAACGTCACGCCCTGATCTACAAACTCTTTGGCTTCGATAATCTCAAGCACGTCGCCTGTTTCTCCAAGATTCAAGCGACCATAAGTTTGTGGATTAGGAGGAGACATGGCAAGCACCACCACGGCGGCTTTGGGTTTGGCTTTGAGCATTTGCATCTCTTGGAGACACGTCAGGGGAACCAAAGGGGCATCGCCGCACAGCACGAGAATATCTTCGTCAAATGGGCTGAGGTTTTGGGCAGTTAGTGCATCTATCCCGGCACAAACGGCGTGCCCTGTTCCCAGGGGTTTTTCTTGAATCGCAAAAGCAACGTCAGGGAAGGCTCGGCGAAGCTCTACTTGATTTTCAGGTGATACCACCACAATAATTCGTTCTGGTTTCAGCCTTTTTGCCAGATCGAGGACTCCGCCAAGCATAGGCCTTCCACCCACGGTGTGCATAACCTTTGGGCGGTTAGACTGCATGCGGGCTCCAAGACCCGCAGCTAAAATAATAACAGATACAGGGAAAGACACCCAAATCCTCTATAAATTAGGTTTCAAAAAACACAACATCAAACGAAGGACAGAATTAAATGGTGGGCGCTACTGGGATTGAACCAGTGGCCCCTGCCGTGTGAAGGCAGTGCTCTCCCGCTGAGCTAAGCGCCCCTTGACTTAAGCACTTCGTCTAAAACTCCTTCTTTCTACCTGAAAAACCACCCCTTGTCACGGGTGTTTTCATCTGCCAAAGTGGGGCATAAACTTTTTATTTAGGAATTTTTTTATGCTGCTTGAAACGCTTCCCCACCTTGTTTCCAAAACCTTTCTAGCACAAGGGTGGGGAGATTATGCTCTTTTAGACAGCGGCTATGGTCGAAAGCTTGAGCGTTTCAAAGCTTATACGGTGAACAGGCCAGAGCCCCAGGCTATGTGGATGCCGCGCCTGTCCGAATCCGTGTGGGAGCAGGCAGATGCCAGCTTTACAGGAGCCGAAGAAGAGGGAAATTGGCGCTTTTTAGAGGGAGATCGCTTGGAGCCCTGGTGCGTCAGCTATCAAAATTTGGCGCTTTGGGGAAAGTTTACCTCCTTTCGGCATGTGGGCTATTTCCCGGAACAGCTTCCCCATTGGCAATTTATTGAAGCCTTTTTAAAAACCATCCCTGAAGCTTCTGTTTTAAACCTTTTTGCTTACACGGGGATGGCATCTCTGGTTGCTGCTGCCCAAGGTGCCCGGGTGACCCACGTGGATGCTTCTGAAAAAGCTATCGGCTGGGCCATTGAAAACCAAAGATTGTCGAGGTTGGAGGATGCGCCCATTCGCTGGATTTGCGAGGATGCTATTAAATTTGCAGCCCGGGAAGGGCGTCGCGGAAAAGCTTATCACCTCATCTTGCTGGATCCCCCTAAATTTGGACGAGGGCCTGGGAAGGAAGTATGGGATTTATTCTACCATTTGCCACAGCTGTTGGAGCATTGCCTTCCTTTGCTAGAGGTGGGGGGTTGTTTGATCCTTAACACTTATGCGCTTCGGCTTTCTCACACAGCGCTTAAAGAACTGCTGGCGGATGTTGCTTCTCGGGTGTGCCCCCAAGCCGAGGTTGAAATCAACAGCGGCGACCTGGCGATTCGAGAAGAAGGCCAGGGAGAATGCCAGGGCCGCGTGATCCCCCAATCCATGTTTGGGATGCTCCACAGGAAAAGCTAATTTAAACAAGCATCTATTTGGAGAATGAAATTTTTACAGGGTTTCCTTCTTTATTTTTTACACTTTCGGGAACGCTAAATTTAGATTTCTCATGAAATGAAATGTGAGCTAGGTTACTAGCTTGGATAGCCTCTATGATAGGGAGGGCTTCTGCGCGTGTGATATTGATATTGAGCAACAGACTTTCAAGCTTACTATTTTTTATGATATCTATCAGAATTTCTCTCTCTGCTTCCCCCATTTGTCTTAAATTTCTTAAGTCTAAGTGCCTAAGCTTGCTTGTTTGAATGGCAGAGCTCAGTGTTTTAAGTCCTGCACCTGTCAAGGATGTGTCGTTCAATGCGAGTGCCTCAAGCGAATTTTTTTTAATCAAAGTTTCGATGGACGCGGTGCTTTGGTCAGAGATGCTATAATTATTCGATAAAATAAGTTCTTTTAAGCTATTATTTCCTGAGAATTGTGTTGCAAAATTCTTAATATCTGTATTGGTTAGCTTGCACCTTTTTAGGGAAAGATATTTCAGATTTGGTTTCGTCCCCAGCCCAAGGGTGCCTAGTATACCTCCCAAATTTGCCCCATCTAGAACAAGAAATTCTAGGGTTGGAGGGATATTTTCAATAATATTCTTAGCTGTTTCGGAAGTTATCCCAATGTTTGGCAGCTCAAGTTCTTTTAGAGGGCTTTTGTTAAGCTTGGGCGCAAGCATCTTGAGCATCTCATCCCCAAGGAATGTATTAACCAGGTAAAGTTTTTCCAAATTTGGTGGAAAATAGGCAATGAATGATTTAAACCCGTTGGGATCAACCTGAATTACTTCCTTAGACTCCCAGATTATGCCAGCCATTTTAATATTTTTTTTTAGAAATTTTGGCACAATTTGTTCTTGTAATAGCTTTTTCATAAGCTTTGGACTGAAACTTGCTATTCTTGCCAATCCTTTGTATAATTCTTTATAGGGAAGATTTAAGAATGTGCCGAGAAGAGCTTTGTCTTCTTGAGTAAATTGTTTTTCAATGGCATCCCAGACCTTTCGAATATCTTCAGAGGATAAATCGTCCGGGAATAAGCTGAGACTTAACAAGTATGAATAATATCGCTCTTCTTTTGTCTGGGGGGGTGTGCGCTTGAATTGAGCCTCAATAGAAGAAAGGTCCTCAGCTTTGGCATGTCCGGCACTGAGCCCTGTCATGAGCGAAAGCGCCAACAGGCTTTTCTTCAACTGATTTAATGTTTTCATTTTTTATTTTTCTGCTGGATTAGGTAGGATAGGCCATTCTCCTGCATCTCGGAGGGTTTTTTCCGAGGGAAAAGATGTTTCTTCTGGTTTTTGCGGGGCAGGCGTTTCAGGAAGTGTTGATGGCGCAACAGCCGCCTCGGGAGTGTTCAAAATTTGGGATGCATCTTGTGAGGTTTTTTGCCCTGTTTCTCGATCAAAAATTCCAGATTGATTGAGAGTACTTTCTTCATTTTCGCCATCAATCCAGGTTTCCCTCAAAGGGTCCCTGCGGTCTTCCAGAGAGCTGTCGTAGCGGCTTTTGTCCGTATGTTTTTGGCTTTCCTCTTCTAATTTTTCAAATTTCCAAAAATTTTCAGGTAGGTTAGGCACTTCTTTTTGTTTCAATTCGTCTAAAACGCGTCTGTCTTCTGAAGGGTCTCCGCGCTCGCCTTTTCTGAGGTCTTGGCGTGATGGATTCCTATTTTCAGGAGATTTTTTATCAAAAAATGGCTCTTTTGCTTGTTGACCTCCTGTTGCATAACTTTGAGAAATGCTCAGGATTGCTGCGAGTGCTAAAATGGATATCTTCATGGTGTGTGAGCTCCCCCTTTTTTGTTGCTCATGTCTTATCTTATTGAAATTAAAGCAATTTATTTTAAAAAAGCTTAAGGCTGTTTTTTAGTTGCGTTCATTCCAGCGAATAGTTAGACTCTGCTGGCAGGAAAAATAGCCCTGAATCATACCAATAGTGAGGTAGGAAGCCCGTGAGCGCATCAGTGAACACATCTGAAGTTGTACAAATTACGGTTGAAGAGGAGATGAAGCGCTCTTACTTAGATTACGCCATGAGCGTGATCGTCAGCCGTGCGCTTCCAGATGTGCGAGACGGTTTAAAGCCTGTGCATCGCCGGATTCTCTATGCCATGATGGACCTTGGGTTTGAACATAATAAACCTTTCAGAAAATCTGCCCGGGTTTTGGGAGAAGTGTTGGGTAAATATCACCCCCACGGTGAAATGGCCATTTATGACGCGATGGTGCGGATGGCCCAGGCGTTTTCCATGCGGACGCTGTTGGTGGATGGCCAGGGAAATTTTGGCTCGGTGGATGGTGACAAGCCTGCTTCCAGCCGTTATACAGAGGTGCGCCTCACCCGCATTTCCCATTACATTCTGGAAGATTACGACAAAGAAACCGTTGATTTTCAGCC
>JBOFKH010000269.1:0-4261 GCA_051657225.1 Alphaproteobacteria bacterium | reverse complement strand
GGTCATCTTAGTTGAAGCGGTCAAGCAAGTCTACGCAGGCTCACTGATTCGTCCTCCACGATACCGACTCCCCGCTCCCCTGTTTTCACCAAGTTGATGAAGAGAGGCCGCCTGCTTGGTAACGCCAAACAGCCTTTTTCTTCCGGAGAATTTATTTTTTGTAAATAACGTTAGGTTGTTGAACTTGCCCCGTACCACCTAAGTTTACGCCTGTTTGGTCCGCAACAACACGAGAACGCCCAGCGTTGCTTACCAACACGAGAACACGCTGACCTGGGTTCAAACGAGGGTTAAGCCCTTGGACAACGGTCATAATTTGCCCGTTATCTAACCGCACAACATATTCCAGGCCTTGTTGGCTTTTCAAAGCTTTTTCAGCATAAGCACCAGCAACACCCCCAAGGACTGCACCCGCTGCCGTCGTTGCAATTTGGCCTCTGCCTCCACCAAATTGATAGCCTGCAACGCCACCTGCAAGGGCTCCCAAACCGGCGCCAGTTGTATTTTCTTCAAGGCGCTCACCCTCTTCCACCTGAACTTCACGCACATTTGCTACAACACCTTGATAGGTAAAAGAAGCTTCGCCCACATGGCTTGCTTTATAGGTATTTGAAGAAATATCCCGGGCGCAACCGCTAAGCAAAAGAATCAAGGTAAGCGCAGTACCGCAAGAAATTTTAGAATGAGTCATTACTTATTTGAACTCCATAATAGGATTTGAAAATTTAGTGGCATTAAAGAGCAAAAATTCAAAAAAAACAAGGTTAATTTTTTGAACCAAAACCCCACGACTTTTTCAAAAAATTTTATTAATTCAACAATACGTTAACAAATAATTCTATTAGTCGAACTATTTTGATCATTTTTTATTCTTATAAAACAATAGACAAATCATTTTTAATTAAATGACTGTTGCATAAAATAACTTAAATAGATAAATATTTTTGAAAATTCGTAAAAATTTAAACACAAAGAGATGAAAATGTTAAAAAAAGAATTAATTTATTATTTAGTTATTACATGCATATCGAGCTCCAATCTGGAGGCAGGTAGACATTCATACACCACGGATCAAGAAGATACTGGTCAACGATTTAGTAAGCTTGACCACGATAATTTCAGACGAATCCCAGAAGAGCAAAATTTAATGTCTCCCCAACCTAAAACTTCTTTTAACGATCCAAGTGGAGATATTGAAAGTCAGCAACCCTTAAACAACAAATCTAGTCTTTCTAGCTTGCGAAAAGGTTTATGCTGGGTAGCAGGTGGCATCATTATATTGGTAGGAACTGTGATTGGCGGCGCAAAATTTATCCTAAAAGACACCTCAAACGTGCCAGCTATCCCCAACGGAATAGATTTACCTAATATGCCGATTCAAGCGTTGTCTCTGATTGCCGCTGCACCAGACAGAAAAACAAAGGAACAGCTAAGAATAGAAAAGCACCTAAGACGTGCTAAAGAATTTTCTGAAAAATCTTCTTTAAAAAACTATCCTTACACGAAACCAGCGCAAATGATTCAAAGCGCAAGTAGAACCTCTGCTCTTGCTACACCGATTCAAGCTTTGCCTCTGATTGCTGCTGCACCAGACAGACCAACAGCGGCGCAGCAAAGAAGAGAAGAACACCAAAGACGTGCTAAAGAATTTTCTGAAAAATTTTTTCTGGAAAACTATGATGATACGAAAGCAGCTCAAATACCAAAAAATGAAGCTTTGCAAGGTGAAGATATTCAAGTCACAACCACTGTTCCTCTTACAACAAAAAATCCTAATGCTTGTTCGTATGCAGATGGAACCGTTCTTGGTTCTTACCAATGCGTTGAAGGGCTTTGGAGACAGATAAAACCTTTTTCGACTACTCAGAAAGTCTCCACGCCTGAGATTGAGTGGAAACGTTTAAAAGAAATTGAGCAAAATGGCTATCATGTTATTATCGAGGGTAGAAGCTATGATAAACGTGAAGCAATTGAAACTGCTTTGCAATAAAAGATAAAAGCACCTCTCGCTCACCTTGATGTATCAGCGGTAATTTGTTATAGCTTAAAATAGCTTTAAGCATATGTTTAACCATCGAGGTTTTGGGTGAATCGTTCTTTTTCTAATCCTCTACAACAACCACATCCACATGAGGCCGTCTGGAAACAGTCGGCCTCAACGGCGAAGGCCTGGCCCTTTGATGAAGCCCTCAAGCTTGCAAGGCGCTATGCCTCCCGCGCGCCTGAAAAAGGCGTTGTCCTTTTTGAAACGGGGTATGGACCTTCAGGCCTTCCCCACATCGGTACTTTTGGGGAGGTTGTGCGAACCTCCATGGTCCGCCACGCTTTTTCTTACCTCAGCGACCTGCCCACACGGTTGGTGTGTTTTTCAGACGATATGGATGGCCTTCGCAAGGTCCCGGACAACGTACCTCAACAAGAGATGCTGGCCCAGCATTTGGGCAAGCCTTTAACCCAGATTCCAGACCCCTTCGGAACCCACGAAAGCTTTGGGCACCACAACAACGCAAGGCTGAAAGCGTTTTTAGATACCTTTGGGTTTGAATATGAGTTCATGAGCTCCACCGCGTGCTACCAAAGCGGCTTATTTGACCAAGCGTTACTTAACGTGTTGGGGAAGCACGAAGCTATTTTGGCGCTCATACGCCCAACCTTGGGGCCTGAGCGTCGCGAAACCTATAGCCCCTTTCTTCCTCTTTGCCCACGAACAGGGCAGGTTTTGCAGGTGAAAATTGACCACTATCGGGTTGAAGATGGCACCGTTGTTTATACAGACCCAGAAACAGGAAGGACGGTGGAGGTGCCTGTCACAGGTGGCGCTTGCAAGCTGCAGTGGAAAGCAGACTGGGGCATGCGATGGGCAGCTTTGGGGGTAGACTATGAAATGTCCGGGAAGGATTTGATTGATTCCGTCAAGCTGTCCAGCCAAATCTGCCAGTTGCTAGGGAAAGCGCCGCCGGAAGGTTTTAGCTATGAACTGTTTCTCGATCAGCAGGGGCAAAAAATCTCAAAATCTAAAGGAAACGGCCTGTCCGTTGAGGAATGGCTTGCGTATGCTCCGGGGGAAAGCCTTGCTTATTTCATGTATCAAGCCCCCCGCAGGGCCAAGCGCCTCTATTTTGATAGCATCCCCCGCCAGGTAGACGACTATCTTTCTTTATGCGAAAAGTTTGAGACCCAGCCACCCCTGGCTCAGCTGGAAAATCCTGCATGGCATATCCACCAAAGCCACGTGCCCCAAGAAAAACTTCCAGTAGGTTTTTCCATGTTGCTGAACCTGGCCAGCGTGTGTCACACCCAAGATAAAGTCGTGCTGTGGGGATATATTACCCGTTATGCGCCAGAGGCTTGCCCCAAAGCGATGCCTTTTTTGGATGAGCTTGTAGGCTTTGCCCTTCGCTACTATCAAGATTTCATAGCACCCCATAAGCATTATCGCCCCCCTACCCCACTGGAACGCGTTGCGTTGGAAGATCTCCAGCAAACCTTAAGCAGCCTACCAACAGAAGCTGACGCTGCCCAGATTCAGCAAGAGGTTTTTGAAGTTGGAAAGCGCCACGCTTTCCCTGACCTGAAAGCCTGGTTCCAAAGCCTCTACCATGTTCTCCTCGGACAAGAAGAGGGCCCCCGGATGGGATCTTTCATCGCCCTTTATGGAGTAGACAAAACCATCGGCTTAATTTGCGAGCGCCTGGCGGAGAATTCCCCCTAAAATATAATAAAAAAAGGAAAAAAGGGTGTTGCATTTCAAAAAGCTTATGTTTAAAGGAACCCTGTGGCTTTTCCTTTGTACTCCAGGCTTTGCCCTTCCCCTGGAATTTACCCAAGGAACTTTTCTGCGGGATGCAGAAATTGAAGAAATTTTGAAGGAATTTGCAGAACCCATTTTAAGAACCGCTGGAATTCCCCCTAAACAAGCCCGCCTCTATGTGGTAGCAAGCCATGAGTTGAACGCATTCGCAACCCTTGGGAACATGATTTTCTTCAACACAGGGATGATCCTGTTTACCCAAAAAGCAGAAGATCTTGTTGCCGTCATGGCCCACGAGATCGGGCACCTTGCAGGACAGCATGTGGTGCGCACGTTGGAAGTGCTGGAGCGTGCCCAGCAACGGGGGCTTGCAGCTGCCGCTTTGGGAGCCCTTGTCGGGGGACTTGCTGGAAGGCCTGACGCCGCTATGGCAGGGGTAATGGCGGGGCTTCATCTGGGAGAACGCTCTTTTTTAAGTTATAGCCGAGGCCAAGAATCTGCTGCAGACCA
>JBOFKH010000268.1:0-7853 GCA_051657225.1 Alphaproteobacteria bacterium | reverse complement strand
ATTCATGCAATTTTTCTAAATCAGCAACCTGTTCAATCATAATATCAGGTGTGATGCCATCGTTTTGAACGGATTTTCCATCGGGTGTATAGTACCTGGAGATGGTCAATTTGATAGCGCCACCATTGTTCAAAGGTCGAATCGTTTGCACAGACCCTTTTCCAAAGGATTTTTCTCCAACTACCAGGCCCCTGCCGTGGGCTTGAAGCGCGCCCGCAACAATTTCTGCAGCGGAGGCAGACCCCCCGTTAATCAAAACAACCACGGGCGTGTCTTTCAAAAGCTCTCCCTTCGTTGCAAAGAGGCTTGTGTTTTTCTCAGAATCTCTCCCTCGGGTTGAAACAACTTCGCCGCCATCTAGAAAAAGGTCTACTAGAGCCACGGCTTGTTCCAAAAGACCGCCTGGATTGTTTCGCAGGTCCAGCACAACGCCTTTCAAATTATTTTTTAGCTTTTTTTGAAATTCCCCAATGGCTTCTTTCGTTAAGGTTGCAATTTTTTCATCAAAATTTGAAATACGTATATAGCCGACATCATTTTCCACCTGAGATTTAACAGATTTAACGCGAATCAGTTCGCGCACCAATTTAACCTCAAAAGCATCTGCATTTTCTCGCTTGATCAGCAATTTAACAGAACTTTTAGGTTCTCCCCGCATTTTTTTCACTGCATCCGTCAGGGTAAGCCCAAAAACCGGCTGCTGATCAATGGCAATAATGAGATCTTTTTTTTGCAATCCAGCTTTGTAGGCGGGCGTATCATCGAGGGGTGTTACAATCTTAACCAAGCCGTTTTCCATGGTGACTTCCATGCCCAAACCGCCAAATTCCCCTTTGGTTTGCTTTAAAAGCTCTTGATAGTTATCTGGGTCCAGATAAGAAGAGTGGGGATCAAGGGACATCAACATGCCGTTGAGTGCACCTTCCAAAAGTTTTTTCTCCTCGACAGGCTCTACATATTCTTCCCTCACCAAATCAGCGATTTCTTTAAACGCTTGAACCGTTGTTTGAGGCGTGTAGTGAAGGGGTGTTGAAGCCAGGGCAAACTGTGAAAAAAAGCTACATTGCAACAGGATGCCTAATCCTATGACCAGGTGAAACCTCAAGCGCATTTTAAAAAAACCTTTCTGTTACCACCGGCGAGCATTGTACCATACCACATATCTTCATTTTTCAAAAAAAGAAACGTACATAAATGACCTGAAAAAAAGCTCTTATGGCTTTTGTTTAGCAAACAACTGCTAATAAATTGTGAAAAAATTGGAAAACATGATGTTTCTAGGCTCAATCTCAAAGATCATCCCCCAGGGATAAGCGCTTGCTTTCCGCTTCCCTTTTTAAAAAAAGTGTTTTGGATTCTTCCACAGGTTTTAAAAATTCAAAGTCTAAAACAGGGTTGTCTTTTCCATACCCTGCCATGGTTGCAACCGTTTCACCTTGGAAAAGCGTATCCCCAGGGTGTACATGGATTTTTTCAAACCCTGAAAGAACGCTGTAATGTTTATCCCCATGATCAATAATTAAAGCTTGCTTGATACCTTTTAGGGGGCCTATATAGGTTATTTTTCCAGCGGCAGGGCACATGACAGGTGCCAGAAACGCTGTTTGAATGGAAACTTTTTCGCCTGTTGCTGAGGTGACAGGAGGCGCAACAAACGTTCCTTCTGCAGGAAGCTCAAGTTGATAAGCCTTTTCAGAATGCAGCCCAACATCTGGCTGGAGCGCCGAATTTCCAACAATAACTGTTTTTTCATCCCGCTCCAAAGAGGACAGCACCAGCTGATACCTCCGCAGTTCGGCTTGGGTTGTTTGGGCTAGCAGCTTGTGTTGCTCTTTTTTTTCCTTAACCTGCTCTAAATTTTTTGACATCTTCTGCAAAACGCTTGTAGAAAGCGCAAGGGCGTGGACATAGGCCTCTGGTTTAACGTGATTAGCAAAAATTGCTGTGGGTGTTTCTTTCAACGAAAAAAATAGCTTGAAAAAAAAAGAAGAAAAAGTTTGTTGATCCCGCTGCAGTGTTTCAGCCAAAAGCTGTGAACGATTTTTCAAATTTTCAAGGCGCAGGGTTAACAAATTAAGGTGATGTTGGAGCATGTTTTTTCGTGCTTCCAAAGAAGCAGTTTCATCTAGGGAAGAAGGGGATATTTCTTGGGCAGGCGGGGAGGGTTCTGGGGCACAGATTGCTGGGTTTGTTCCAAGGAGCAGCGCACAACAAAAAGCTCCTGCCTCCAGCGTCACCCTCCGTGTATTTTTTTTAAGCATGCTCTGCTCCTTTACCTAAGGATTGGTTTAGCATAGGGTGCGCCCCTTCATCAGGTTGGATGGGTGCAGCCCTAAAAGCTTTAAAACGGTTGGCGCAACATCTTGCAGCTCTCCGTGCCCTCGTAACACTTTTATGTCAGAGGGGCCGTTGACCAAAACACAAGGGACTTCATGGCAGGTGTGGGCTGTGTGGGGTTGACCGGTTTGTGGATCACGCATCACCTCAGCATTCCCATGGTCTGCGGTGATCAGCAAGGTGCCTCCTGCGGCCTGGATGGCTTGGACCATCTTGCCCATACAGGTGTCAACTGTTTCAATAGCCTTAATAATAGCTAATTTTTCGGCTGTGTGTCCCACCATGTCTGGGTTTGCATAGTTAACTAAAATAAAATCATAGGCCTTAGAGGTAATCGCCCTTATCAGGTTTTCCGTTAGTTCAGGGGCGGACATTTCTGGCTGAAGGTCATAGCTGGCAACGTGGGGAGAAGGAATAAGAAGACGATCCTCTCCTTCAAAGAGCGCTTCACGCCCTCCGTTGAAGAAAAAGGTAACATGAGCATATTTTTCCGTTTCTGCAAGGCGAAGCTGTTTAAAATGGTGGATTGCTAGCATCTCTCCAAGGGTTTCTTTTGGGATTTCTTGGGGAAAAAGCGGGGTGATCCATGCCCGATGGGCTTGCGAAATATCCGTCAAAGAAAGCAGCTCACGCAACTCTATAATTTTTTGGGGAAATTCTTTGAAGTGGGGATCCGCCAAAGCGGAGGTTAATTGGCGCAGTCGATCGACTCGAAAATTCATGAATAAGAAGGCGTCTCCTGGGCGAACTCCAGGGTAGGGTTTTAAGGCAAAAGGAGGAATATCTTCATCCCGGGTGATGCCGCGTTGGTAGGCTTTTTCGATGAGCTCTTGGATAGAAGCCTGTTCTTGGGTGTTGTGAGAAAAGGAGGGGAAAATGATCTCTTGATAAGCCTTCTGAGTGCGTTCCCAGCGTTGATTCCGGTCCATCCCAAAAGCTCTCCCGCCAACCGTTGCCCATTGAAGCAAAGGATAGCGCGCGAAGATTTTTTGAATTTGAGCAACATAACCAGATGCGCTTTTGGGCGGAACATCTCTACCATCCAAAAAAGCGTGAAACCATACGGGAATGCTTTGCTTCCCAAGAAATTCAAACAGTGTCGCTAGGTGGGAGATGTGGGAATGAACCCCTCCATCGGAAAGCAGTCCAAAAATGTGAAACGCTTTTCCTGTATGTTTTAAAACTGCGCACGTTTCTTGAAGGAGGGGATGGTTTAAAAAGCTTCCATCCTGGATAGCTTGGTTGATCCTGGGGAGATCTTGAAGCATCACACGCCCAGCCCCCAAGGTCATATGCCCCACTTCAGAATTCCCCATTTGTCCGGGGGGAAGCCCAACTGCTTCTCCGGAAGCCTTAAGGGTTGTTGAAGGATATTTTTTACAAAGGTCATCCCAAACGGGAGTTTTTGCAGACGTAATGCCGTTTTCTGGAGAAGCTGGCGCAACACCCCATCCATCTAGCACACATAAAACAAACGGTTTTCGGGTTGACATAACCTCCTGGTCCCTTCGTGGGGTTTTACCTCTGCTTGATATTTAAAACATATCGGATGATTTCTGCAACAGCCTTGTAGTGTTCAGGTCGAATTTCTTGATCAATCTCAACAGTTGCATGGAGCACCCTGGCAAGGGGAGGATTCTCAATGAGGGGCACAAAATGCTCTTTTGCAAGGTCCCGTATTCTGAAGGCGATAAAATCAGACCCTTTTGCGATCACAATGGGCGCGCGCATGGTCATGTTCCATTTCAAAGCAACGGCATAGTGAAGGGGGTTCGTGATGACGACAGTGGCCTCGGGGACGGTCTGGGCGATTTGGGTCGCATCTGCAAGTTCACTCCGTTTTTGACGCTGGCGCCGTTTGACCAGAGGGTCACCCTCAAGGTGCTTTTGTTCATCTTTCAATTCTTGGTGGGACATTTTAAGATTTTTCAAATTTTGGAACCACTGATAGGTATAGTCTGCAATAGCCAAGGCAGCAACGGCGATCACAATGCAAAGAAGCATCTTGCCTGTAAGTTCTTGAATTTTATAAGCGGCGCCGATTGGCTCAACACCACTTAAAGCGTTGACCTGCTGCACCTCTGGCGAAAGAACAAGGTAGGCCAGGGAAATAATGAAGGCTAATTTTAAAATCCCCTTGAAAAATTCCATAAAACCATTCAGGGAGAAAATTTTTGAAAACCCCTTGAGGAGGGAAATGCGACTGAGCTGAGGTTTGATGTTTTCCAAGACAAACCGAAAATGACCTTGGATTCCTCCTGCTGCCAGAGCTGCTGCCACAAAAAACAAGAAAAAAACGCTTAAAACAACTATAATGCTTAAAAATAGCTCCCGACAATCTATCAGCAGCTGGGCTGAATCTAAAGATTGGGTTCCTATACCTGCTATCCAATTTTTCAGGATTCTCCCTATGGCGCTTGTAAGGGAAACGCCTCCAAACCAAAACAACGCAAGAAAAACTGAAATCATAAAAAAATGATTGATTTCTTTTGAATGGGGAATTTGGCCCTTTTCTCGAGCTTTTTCTTTTCGATGAGGGGTTGGCTCTTGGGTTTTTTGCGATTTATCTTGTTCTTGCTCACCATCCATAGAATTTCTCTACCTTCCGCTGAGTTGGGCAAAGGAATTAAAAAGAAATTCCATATAAACTGTAAAGATGTTGCTGAGGGCAAACATGAAAATGAAGAAACTCAGCAAAATATCAAGGGGTTGGGAGATGAAAAAGACATGCACCTGTGGTATCAAGCGGTTTAAGAGGCCCATCGTTATGTAAAAAACAGTTCCAAGAATCAAAAAAGGGCTTGAGATCTGAACAGCAACTTTAAACCCTTGTTGAATAAGCCGTAGCATCGTTTGGGACATATCCGCCAAAAACAACTCTCCCCCCGGGGGGAAATAGCGATAACTTTCCATAATGCCTTTAAAAACAGCGTGATGAAAATCATTTACAAAAATAAGCGCGAGGATGCACATATAGAGAAAAGTTCCAAGAAGCGAGCTTTGCTCATCTGAAAGCGCTTGGTTCATAAAAGCGTTGGAAAGTGCAGCCTGGTGGCTGATAATAGCCCCTGCAATTTCAAGCATTTGGAGCAAGATTTTTGTAAAAAGCCCCAAAAAAACGCCAACGAAAATTTCTTGCAATAAAATATTCACAGAAATAGAGGGAGATCCCAAAATGCCATAGGCTTGCAGGGCGGGGGTTAGACAAACGCTGATGCAGAGGATCAGGGGGATACGTATTTGGGAATTAACAATCAAAGCACCCATACCAGGGGTTAGAAGGGAAACAGTCAGCCATCGCGTAAATACGAGCCCATAAGGCCATATATCTTTTAAAAGTAAGTTATAATTAACAGCACTCTCCATAGACGTTAGCCCTTGCCCCCCTTGCTATTCATGGGCTGAGATCGTGACAATTCTGTCAAACAAGCGCTCAGAAAACCCTTGAAAAACTTTCCCCATAAAAGGAAACAGAAGTAGAAGCGCAAAAAAAATGCTGAGAATTTTGGGAACGAAGGTGAGGGTCATTTCTTGGATTTGGGTTAAAGCCTGAATAAGAGAGATCACAAGCCCCACAACCAAAGCAGTCACCAGAATAGGACCTGCTAAAACAAGGGTCACCCAAAGGGCATCCCGGGCAATATCTAGAACGTCTGTACCATTCACAGGGAGGCTCCCTCTGCTTTATTATTTTTTTATTCCTGGAAGAAATTAGCCCTTAAAAGCTTAAAAAAAAAATTAATTTCCTAAGGCTTATTTTTTTTAGATGGAAATCTTGACATTTCTGTGAATTCCTTATAGGAAGGTAGGGGTGAATTTAGCGTTCTTCTACGTTAGTGTTGGGAAAAGGATAGGTTATTAATCATGATTGCAGTGATCGAAACAGGCGGAAAGCAATATACCGTTTCAAAAGGGCAGAAGCTTGTTGTTGAAAAGCTTGAGGCTGCGCCGGGGGAGCAAATTCGTTTTTCGAAAGTTTTGCTATTGAAAGGCCAGCAAGGAGATATCCAGGTTGGAGCCCCTACTATTGAAGGTGCTACCGTGGTTGCTGAATTAATTCGGCAAACCCGCGGTGATAAGGTAATTATTTTTAAGAAAAAACGGCGCCACAATTATCGTCGCAAAAAAGGGCATCGTCAAGATTTGAGCCTTCTTCAGGTATGTCATATAGGGTTTCCCGGTGAAGCAGTTCCTTCATCTTTTGTTTTGGAAGCCGCATCTGGCTCAGGCCCTGAAAAAAAGCAGGCCTCTGAAAAAGCCAAGCCAAAGGCTGAAAAGCCCGTAAAAAAAGCGGAGGCAACAGAAGCAGCTCCTGCTAAGAAAAAAGTAAGTGTTTCTAAAAAAGCACCTGTCGATGAAGCTTCAGATGCATCACAGAAGGAGTAATTAGCAGATGGCACAAAAAAAAGGTGGTGGAAGTACCCGAAATGGTCGTGATTCTGCGGGCCGACGCTTAGGCGTGAAAAAATTTGGCGGAGAAGTAGTTGCGCCTGGTAACATCGTTGTTCGTCAACGGGGAACAAAATTTTATCCTGGCCTCAACGTAGGCATGGGACGGGATCACACTTTGTTTGCCCTTGTGGAAGGGAAAGTTACGTTTTCTCAAAAAGCAGGTGGAAGAAAATTCGTTTCTATTGAAATGGCTGAAACCGTATAGAAGCCTCAGCTTAGAATTTTTTTAAAAGCAAGCTGTATAGAAAATTTTTCGAGTGAAGACGGTAATTTTTTTTCCGAAGGTAGTGTAAAAGGAGAGACGTGTGGTGAAGCAAGAGTGGGGATTAAAACGCGCATGCCAGGGGTGTGGTGCTCGCTTCTATGATTTGGCTAAATCTCCGATCGTTTGCCCTAAATGCAAAAGTGTCTTTGACCCTGAGTTTTTTGTAAAAAGCAGGCGTTCTTCCAGAGCTTCTGCTGCTCAAGTTGTTTTGAAAGATGCGGCAGATTCTCGTTTGTTTGATCCCCTTGCGGAAGATGAAGGGATCGTTTTCCCCGTTGAAGAGGTGGAGATGGGAGACGATGTTTTGATTGAAGACACATCTGACCTTGGTGGAGAAGACGAAGTCGTAGAAGTGATCGATCACCGAAACGAAGATAACGCTTAGGCGATCCATTAGCTATTGGCCTGCTGGACTATTCATCGGGCTTTTTCGGAAAAAATTTCTTTTGCGAGCTTGTGACTTTTTTCTCCAATGCTCGTTTTCTAACATAAATATACACGCCTTAAAATTTTTTGCGCTTTGCTTGTCTCTGGCTCTCTCTTTTTCCTAAAAGAGGTTTCGGCGGAAGTCTGATATTTTTTGTGATAAAAAATAAAATGTCTGTTATGTTTATCCTTAAGATACTTTAAAAAAATGAGGGGAAAGGTAGAAACATGAGCTTAGGTAGCGTCGACATTTAATTTAAAAAGTGATAAAATAATCTCTCCCTAATAAAAGGAGAAGAGGATGTACGATTTAAGAGACGATCAGTGGGAAAAAATCAAGGATAGCTTGCCTGGTAAGAAATCAGACCCTGGA
>JBOFKH010000267.1:0-1033 GCA_051657225.1 Alphaproteobacteria bacterium | reverse complement strand
ATCAATTGATAACTACAACAATTGATTTTATAGCTATATATTTTATATTTAAAAAATATTGTAAATATCCAATAATGGCATTTGCAATATTTTTTAGTATTCAAGGATTACACATCGAAGTGGAACTATTAAGAAATATAAAAGCAATGATTTTATTCTTATTTTCTATTCAATATATAAGAGAGAGAAAAATAACTCCTTTTTTGATTTTAAATATATTAGGGATATTATTTCATACAAGTGCAGTATTTTATTTACCAATGTACTTTATTTTAAATTATAATTATAAAAATAAAATTATAATGGCTACTTTTATATTAGGAAGTATATATTATTTATTAGACTTAAAAATTTTTCACTTAATTTTTAAATTAAATTTTGAATATTTGCCTGATATTTTTGAAAATAAATTAATTAATTATAGAAGTGTAGTTCCTAAAGAGTTAATAAGAGGGTTAAATCTATTTTATTTAGAAAGAGCGTTCATATTTTTCTTAGCATATAAATATGAAAAGGATTTAATCATAAAAAATAGTGCTTATATTTGGATATTTATATTTCTTTTTACTTCAGAGCTTTCTATAGTTTCATTAAGAATAGGAATACTATTTATTTATGGAGCTTGGTTAGTTTTAACAAGAGCGATAGAAAATGTAAAAAATAAAAAAAATTTGATAATAATTATATGTTTACTATGTTTTGTAAGAATTTATAGAAGTATGATATTTCCAGGAAATAAAATAAATTACAAATATGAAAATGCCATTTTTAATAAATTAGATTATAAGAAAAGAGAAAAGGAACTGATTGAAAGTAAAAAATACTTGAAAGAAAGTCATGGAAAAGAACTATTAATACAATATTAATTGAGAGGTATTTATGAAAAAATTAAAAATATTTTTTACTGCAAATGTACTTTGGGATATATATATATTCAGATATGGAGTTATAAAAGCATTGATAGATGATGGACACGAGGTAATAGCTGTAGCTCCAAAAGACTCTAGAATAGATTTTCCAAAAGAACTTGGAG